>CAYSHJ010000930.1:0-2244 GCA_964430385.1 uncultured Planctomycetaceae bacterium | reverse complement strand
GTTCCACGAGCGAACATCCGCCGATCCCGTGGCGAGCCGTCTTCAGCCACGTGCAGATCTGGTTGCTCGGTGGCGTTCTGGCCTGTGCCGCGTTCAACACGTACCTCTACTTCTCATGGTATCCCACTTATTTGGAGAAGGGTCGCGGCGTGGATTCCATCGAAGCCGGGCGGCTGGCCAGTCTGGTTCTGTCAGGCGGTGCGATCGGTTGTCTCGGCGGCGGCTTCTTGATCGACTGGTTGATCCGACGTACGGGAGACCGACATCGCAGCCGCCGCGTCTGGTGTTGCTGTGCGTTCGTGTTAGCGGCGGCGTGTTTGACCGCAGGCCGGTTCTCCGATTCGCCGCGCGTGGCTGCGTTATGGACCGCAGGTTCAGTTCTGTTTTCAGTCTCGACGCTGTCCGCCTGGTGGGGAGCCGTGACCGACATCAGTGGCCGACACCTGGGTGCGCTGTTCGGCCTGATGAATTCGATGGGCGGGCTAGGTGCGATCGCTTCCCAGCAGTTCGTCGGTCGCTTCGCCGATTGGCGCGAGAAACAAGGCTTCTCCGGCCGTGCCCAGTGGGATCCGATGTTCTGGGTCTATGCGACGATCCTGCTGATCGCTGCCGCCGGCTGGTTGTTGATCGACTCGAAAAAGTCGATCGAACCGCCCGCGTCGTGATGCGGTCTTCCGATCAATGAATCCCAGTGACGCGAGGCCGTTCACCGCTCGAACAGCCACGGCAGCGTCCGTCTGACCAACGACAACGTTCCGGCCTGCAAGAAATCACAACGCTTCGTTCATACGCATTGGTCATTATTCTTCATTGGCGACGGACTCCAATTACCGGCGAACATCACATGACCGTTACGACCGTAATCCCCGTTCTCGCAACAGTTGGTCGGCCCATTCGTCGTCCTCGGTGGCCAGCGGCGGGTCGGAAGGTCGTTGGTAATTCATCCGATAGCGGCCACGTTCGTAGCACTCGTCCAACAGAGGTTGCAGTTGCAGGACGAGGTCGCTGTCAGAAGGACGCAACGGAATACGGATATTTGGCAACGGCTCACGCAAGGAGACAGGATAAATGGCGGCTTCGTCGGGACGATTCGCACGGCGAACGACGATCCAGTGCGGCGTGCGACATTTTCGAGGCAGCTTTCTTTCCGGGATCGCCAGTACAAAACTGCCGCCGCGGATCAAGTCGATTTCCACCAAGTTGACACGAGCGGCGATGAATTCCGCCTGTTTCTTGCGGTAAGTCTTGCGACCTTGGCTTGACTTATTCGCCGGGCTTAACAGCTCAATGCCGGTGACAACACGGCCGCCGCCGGTGGAATCAAGGATCTCAATGTGGCGTTCGGTGCGCGGGTCGTCTCGCAACGTGATTACCAGTGGTTCGGCAACGGCCACCGATGAACTCACGCCAACAGGCGCGGACAGCGCCGGTTCGTTTTCGAAGACACTGACGTCTGGATAAATCGTCCGTCGTTCTTCGTCGAAATCGACCGTAATGCTTTCCACGATCCGAGCTTCCAAATCGCGCGGTAGCAATTCATTCAACGAATCGCTGATCGCGACCGTGAACCGAGTATGAAAATCGCCCCACCGCTCTTGCAGATAGGGGTTCATTCCTGGAAACGGATTCTTCATGGCTCCACCGTCGTTTCATTCAACGAAGCTCAACTTCTCGAAGCTCATTACAACAAGACGTCCGTCAGCACGCGAGCCTTTTCCACTCCCGTCAGCCGCGCGTCCAACCCCTGATGTTTGACGCTGAAGCGTTCGTGGTCGATGCCCAGCAGGTGCAGCATCGTGGCGTGCAGGTCGCGGACGTGGACGATGTTCTCGACGGAGTTGTAGCCGAGTTCGTCGGTGGCTCCGTAGGTCAGACCGCCACGGACTCCGCCGCCGGCCAGCCACATCGAGAAGGCTTTGATGTGATGATCGCGGCCGGGACCGCCTTTGCCTTGGAACATCGGCGTGCGGCCGAACTCGCCACCCCAGATGATCAGCGTCTCGTCGAGCATCCCGCGCTGCTTGAGATCGGTCAGCAACGCCCACGCCGGCTGGTCGGTCAGGCCACAGCAGATATTCATGTAGCGGACCAAGTCTCCGTGATGGTCCCAGTCGCGGTGATAAAGCTGAATGAACCGCACGCCTCGCTCGGCCATGCGGCGAGCGAGCAGACAATTCGACGCGAACGAACCGTCCCCCGGCTTCGCGCCGTACATGTCGCGCGTCGCCTGCGTCTCGCCCGAGA
>CAYSHJ010000929.1:0-7335 GCA_964430385.1 uncultured Planctomycetaceae bacterium | reverse complement strand
AGAGATCCATGGCTGGCAACTCCTTTTGCCTAGCGAATCAAATGGGGAATCTAGGCAGACATCATGCCAGCGGCCTTTACGAATAGAAAGATGAAAATGGCCTGTTGTTTCCGAGAAATAGCGACGGCCGGGAATTACTGTCAGGAGCGTATGCGGTCTGAATTCGGAGGTCGCAAAAAAGACTCACTCCAATTCCGTCTGAGGCAGAACAACAGGAACATGTGCAGCTAAAAAAGAACTTGGGGAAGAAATCAGATAGTGCAGACCCTTTGGCAATGCCACCCAAGATCCAAACTCTCAACCGTCACTCGATCCACTAACCACTAACCTCAGCGAGCTCTCGATCGACAGACACAGAAGGCTCCGCTTCACGGACAATCGATAAACTTTCGCTGGTGTCGTCAGGCGAACACGCCCAGGAGATCTCGTAATGCTTCAACCATGCCTGCAGTTCTTCACGCGAGTGGACATGCAGCTTGTGATAGATGCTGTTGAACTGAGTCCGGACGGTATGTGGGCTGCGAAACAGCTTCTTGCCGATGTCGTCGAACGTACTCAGTCCCCTGGAAACCCAGAAGACGACTTGAAATTCGGCCGGGCTGAGGCTTTGCAGCTTGCGGCGATCATCGCTGTCCAGCGCTCCCCGCCCCACCAAAATAATACTCGATTTTGGATACGAGGCGACGAAGGTCTTAGGCAACTTGCCCGGTTGCTTCAAGACACTCGCATTCGAAGACACCACCACAAGCTCTAATTCAGCGAGCGCGATGCGGTCACCAACGACCACTTGGATCTCTCGGTGCGCCGCCAGATGAACGCCATTCAGCCGGGTTCCGCCCGTTGAATTCAGATCCCGAATCATGATGACCTTTTTATCGATATCGAATCGGATCTGGGCATGTCGCCGGGACACTGTGTCGTACGTCAAGGGAATGACGATTTCATTTTCAACTCCCCGGCCGATGGTCTGCACCTGACACAAAATCGGAGCCTGCCATTGCGAGGCTGAAACATTCGTTAGTATCAAATGCGCATGAATGGTCATGAGCAGTCACCTTAACTTCGAGAAATCGTTTTACACTATTATTATAGATGGGGGTATCCGGTTCGCTCGGGATGAAATTCAATTCGCGGTGATTGCAGCTCATTCGTCGTCTCCCTGCATTCGTTGGACTCTCCTGCCTTTTAACGGATTTGAACTGAGTCCAACGAATGCAGGGAGACGACGAATCGGCAAGTGAAACTGTTGAAAACGAACAACTCGCCGGCGACACGAATTCAACCTGAGTAAACGGGATCCCCTTTTACTATATTATATCGATACAATTTGGTCGTTGGCTATTTGGTTGGCTATTTGGTAGTTGGCATTGGCGAACAGCACGGTTCCAAGGTCGGCAATACTTGGCAAGACCCCAGCAACAGCGCGGCAAGTACTGGTGCGAAAACCGTTGGCATCGGAACGGCAGCGATGCCAAGCGTGAGCGATTGCAGAGCTATCGCCGCCAACCAACAGGCGAGCGAGCTCAGGAGGCCCGCATAGAGGCAGAATTGGATGCGAGGCTCGACTCCGCCAAACCACCACGTTGCGGCACAAACGCCCAACACACCGATCCTCGCGATGGCTGTCAGCAGCCCGATCAGGATACCTGCTGATTTCCCCGCCGCGTAAAAACCCGCTGTGCCTGGGACAGTTCGGAGAGACATTCGACCGCTGGGAATTAGTAGATGACGTTTCACTCGCCACCACGCATTCACGATGTTGGCCATCACCTCCTTGGCTCGGTTCCCACCTGCTCTAACCTCCCTCAAACGGAGCAGGTCTCATACACAAAAGTCACAGTCGACCCGATCGAATGCACCGAACTCGGGCTAGCCAGATTGTCGTCGTGGTCTTGATCGTTGTTGTTCTTGTTGTTGGTTTTGGTGTCGGTGTCGGTGTCGGTGGCGGTGGCGTTTTTGCTAGTGGTCTTGTTGGTCTTAGTAGTGGTTTTGTTGATCGTTGTGACCTTGTTGGTCTTGGCCGGGACTTTGGTGGGAACAAGACTGCTCGCCGCTCTGACAAGGCCGCTCATTCCAAGCGTTGCAAAGTTCAGGGCGGCTGCCATCACCGAAAACAACAAAGTAGACTGCAATCTCGGGCGCGCACTCCACTCAAAGACCGGCTCTCCGCCATTCGTGTTGGAACCCAGCAATCAGCCGCCGGGCGCTAGCCCACGGTTAAGCGAAATCAAACCGTGGGCTAGCGCCCGGCGGCTGATTCGACACAAGAATCAACAAGAATGGCGGAGAGCCCTAATTGTGTTCGCGACCCTACACCACTCCTCTTGGGTGGCTCTTTCCGTTCAAGTCGTCAGCAATCGTCCCATATCTCCTCAGTTAGCGGTCGCATAGTTGACAAAGATTGTTGACGGAATGCAAGTAAGATCGCGTCAAGAAGACGTGAATTCGATGAACCAGCGGTCGGGATTCACAATTCGCGTGTGGGAGCCAGAATTTTCAAATCCTCATTGTCGCATTTTATGTCCTGTGCGTCTGCCACTTTCGCCACTCGGCCTGGCTGGGCGGCATGCTCGGCGGAGACGTCGCCAAGGAATGAATATGGACACGAAGCTCGGCTTTTTCAAGAAGGGCTCTCCGCCATTCCTGTTGAAAACGCACTCATGAGCCGCACGGCGCTAGCCGCGGGTGCATGAAAACAACCCGCGGCTAGCGCCGTGCGGCTCACCAGACACAGATTTCAACAGGAATGGCGGAGAGCCGGAAAATGGACACGAAGCTCGGCTTTTTCAATAAGCTAAGCTTCGGCGTTGCTGTACAACGGCGGAAGCCCGGCGTAATTTGCTGCCGCATTGAGGACGCGGGCATCAGGAGGCAGCGGAGCGCGGGATGGCACGCATCGTCACGAATCTTCCGGCGGAGTTTGAAAACGTCGCCGCGGCTGCGGGGCCGGAAGATGAACTGCTCACGGCGGACGAACTCGCCGTGCTGTCGATCTTTGAGTCGCTGAAGAGAGTACCGTCGTTCGAGAAGTTTCCCGGCTCGACGTTGTTGCGGAAGTGCCGGCGCGGACGTGTGCTTGTCGAGCAAGGCGAAGCCGGCGCCACGGCCTTCACGATTCTGACCAGCCGAGATGTCGTCAAGCTCCGTGAAGCACAGGTGCAGGCGATTCGAGACACGTTGGCCACGAAGTCCGCTGGCCAGTCGCGAGAAGTGCAGCATCAGTATTTCGCGGCGTTGAGCGATTCCGAACTTCGGCAACGCGAGCACGAGTACGCCACGGAGATCGATCAACTCCGACCGCAGGCCGAAGTACTCGACCGGCCGGAGAATCGCGACAACACGTCACTTCGAAAACGAGCGACCGCTCACTTGCTGGTCGATCTGGAAAAACAGCCATCGCGTGGATCGTTGTGGCAGCGAGTCGCTCGCGTGCTGACCGGACGGCGGACGCGCGGCCGCAAGTTGCCAAAGTGGATCGCGATCGATGGGGCCGACGTGAATGCCGCCACGAAGATGGCGGCGTTCCACGAGGGAGACCTCTTTGGCGAGATGAGTTGCATGAACCGTGCTCCGCGTTCGGCAACGGTCATTGCCGAGCAGGATTGCTACATGCTCGAAATGCTTCGCAACGTGCTGGATATGTTGCACAGTGACCCGGCGTACAAGGAGCGGATGGATGCGACATACCGGCAGCGAGTGCTCGAAGGGCACATCTGCCGGCTGTCGATCTTCGAGGAACTGACCGACGCCGAGTTCGCTCGCCTGCGTGACGCGATCGAGTTGGTCGAGGTGCCGACTGGCGGGTTGATCTTCGAACAATTCGATACGTCGGACAGTTTTTACGTGATTCGCAGTGGACTCGTGAAAGTCGTGGCCAACGCCTGGACGCAGCTTCGCGCGGCGGAGTTCTCGCCGATGCAGCTGACGGAGCTGGCGGATGAAATTGCGAATTGCAGATCTCAAATTGCAAATCTCAAATCTCAAATCTCAGATCTCAAACCTGAAACCTCAAATCTCAAATCTGAAACCTCAAATCTGAAATCTCAAATCTCAAATCTCAAACCTGAAATCTCAAATCTCAAACCTGAAATCTCAGATCTCAAACCTGAAATCTCAGATCTCAAATCTCAAATCTCAAATCTGAAATCTGAAATTTCAGATCTCAAATCGAAGGTCATCGCGGCGTTACCACAGTCCGCTCGCGACTCTCAGCTCCTCGAAGGACTCAACGAATTCATTCGTAGCGGCACGCTGCACACGCAGTTGGGAAAGACGACCGGCGACGTCGCGATGGCGGTCGAGAGCCTGACGATCGCACTGGCGATCAACGATTATCCGGACGACCCAAGGAGGTGGTCGGACATCGAAGCTCGCACTTTTCATCGCTTGCTGTTGGAACACGTCTTTTCGAACGGCCTGCCGCGACGAGCCGCGACAGCCGGGCCGCGACGGACGCTGAGTTATCTCGGTCGCGGCGATTACTTCGGTGAGATCGGTTTGATGGCGAATGAACCGCGCAGCGCAACGGTGTACGCCTACGATCATCCCGACGGCGGCGCGAACCAGCGAGTTCCCGATTCGCGGACCGGCGCGGTGCCGTCGCGCGTCGAGTTGGTGAAGATCAGTCGCGAGGCATTTCAAAATCTGGTGGCGTCGTCACTGAAGCTGAAGGCGAAGGTTGAGCAAGTCATCGCGGAGCGGCGTCAGCGGTCGATTCAGCGAGAATCGGCGGATGCTTCCAGCATGCTGGCCAGTCAGACGCAGTCGCCCGAATTCGAACAGTTGGGCCTGATTCAAGGCCAGAAGTTGATGCTGATCGATCTCGATCGTTGCACACGCTGCAATCAATGCGTCGAGGCCTGCGTGGCGGCTCACGACGACGGCCGCACGCGGCTGTATCTGGACGGGCCACGGTATGAAAACTTCTTGGTGCCGATCTCGTGCCGGTCGTGTCTGGATCCGGTCTGCATGATCGGTTGTCCCGTCGGCTCGATCAATCGGGGCGATCGAGGCGAGATCGTCATCGAGAACTGGTGCATCGGCTGCGGCATGTGTGCCGACCAGTGCCCCTACGGGTCGATCGTGATGAACCCGCTGACGATGGCGGTGGACCTCAGCCCTCAAGCCCGCACGGTGCTCGGCCCGGACACCGAATTGAAGTCGATCACCGAACAAGCGGTCGTGTGCGACTTGTGTAGTTCGCTCCCCAGTCAGGAGCCGTCATGCGTTTACGCCTGCCCGCACGACGCGGCAATGCGAGTCAATGCTCAGGACTTCTTCCTGAGCGGACTGAAGTAGCGAGGCGATCTTCAATGTCCAAATCCCAGTCTCCAAAGAATGTCCAAATCTCAAATCTCAAATCTCAAATTTGAAATTTCAAATCCCAAATCCCAAATCCCAAATCCCAAATCTCAAATTTGAAATTTCAAATCTCCGATGCTGATTGATCGATCGCACAAAGCGTGGTTTGCGGTGTCCGTGGCGATGGTGATGATCGCCGCGGCTGTGTATGCCGGCTATGCCTCGTCGTCACCGCATGGAGTGAGCGGCGGCAGCGTGCCGGGACTGCTGTTCGGCATTGTTGGTTCGGCGATGATGATCTTTGCCGCGTTCTTGGCCGTGCGTAAGCGGCTGCCGACCTGGCGAGTCGGCTCGGCGCAGTTCTGGCTGCGTGGACATATTTGGCTCGGCACCGTCGGCTTCCTGTTCATTCTGTTTCATTCCGGTTTCGGTTGGGGCGGACTGCTCGAAAACCTGTTGTGGATCACGTTTGGCTGGACCGTGCTGACTGGCTTCGTCGGTGTCGTGTTGCAGCAAGTGATCCCGCGATTACTGACGACGCAAGTCCCTTTGGAAACGATGGTCGCTCAGATTCCGTTCTTGTCCCGCACGATGTTGGTTCAAGCCGATCAGCTCATCGCGAAACAAGTCGGCGTTTTGGACGTCGAGTTCGAATCGCTCAAGCCATTCGCCAAAGCGGTCCTCCAGCAGCAGCGAGTTCTGAAACGCGAATCCGATTTCCCGAAGGAGCTTGCGAAGGTCTACGCGAACGTCCCGCAGCCGGAAGGAGACGCGAAGAAAAGCCACGGAGCCGAAAGTTCCGCTGCGACGCCTGCAAAGTCCCCGCTCCCGCTGGTCGAGGGTGGCCGAAGACCGGGTGAGGGACCGAAAGCCAATCAAGCCACGAGTGCAGCAACCGCCGAGAGTGCCTTCGCGCCGAAGCCCAAGTCACCGCTGGAACTGATGCGTGAAAGGGCCGCGGCCGCGAAGCCGAACGAAGCAACGGCCGCGTCGTCTCCGGCGCCCGTGTCACCAACACCCGCCGCTCCGGCGACAGCAACGTCCGACAAGCCGCTGTCGCCGATTGAGATGATGCGCGCGAAAATGGCTGCGAAGGCTCAGGCCGCCGCGCCGGTTGTCGCATCGACTTCTCCGCCAGACCCAGCCAGTAACGGACCGGCACCGTCACCATCTGCGGAAACCGAGACTCCCGCGCCAGCGACCGCTACGGCTCTCACTCCCCTTGAGATCATGAAGGCGAAGCTCGCCGCGGCAAAAGGCTCGCCGGCGGATAAACCGGTGGATGTTCCGAAGCCGTTGACCGTGGACAAAGCCGTCGCCGTCACCATCGCGCCGCCCGTCGTCAAAAAACCGGCTCCGGTCACCAAGCCGACAACATCTCCGCCAAACTCTGCCGTGAGTGCTCCATCCAGTGCAAAAACTCCCGCACCGGTTCCGTCAGCTCAGTTGGCCGCACTGCGAGACTTCCACATTCGCGTCGTGCGACCGTTCCTGCACTCTGGCCAATCACCGCGGCAGCGGCTGGATGAGGCGGTCACCGCGCAGCGTTTGTTCGCTCAGTTGAATGCCGACTTGCCCGCCGAACTGCACGCGACGGTGCGGCGGATTGAAGAGTTCTGTGACGAACGGCGACAGTATGTGGCTCAGCAACGACTGCATCGCTGGCTGCACTGGTGGCTGATCCTGCACATCCCGCCGTCGATCGCGTTGTTGGTATTGTTCGTCGCGCACGTCGTCGTGTCGCTGCGCGTCGTGCCGTTTGGAAAATGACGAATGACAGTAGTTCCAAGTTCGCAGATTTTGCATTTGGCTTTACTCCGAAGGAGTTATGTCTCAAAGCCCAGGGTTGCCGCGCTTCGCGGCTACCCTGGGATACGTAACCAACCGATCTCTGTACCCCAACGGGCAACGCCGTTAAGGATTCTCGAAAACCGCGTTCGCTCGCCGTTTTTGACCGCGGAGCGGTCGTAGCAATTAGCCGGTGGTTCGCCGAAGGCGCACCACCGGAACGCGGTTGACAAGGCATTTTGCATC
>CAYSHJ010000928.1:0-2074 GCA_964430385.1 uncultured Planctomycetaceae bacterium | reverse complement strand
TTCACTTAATGCACCCTGGTCGGACATCCGTGCCCCCATGACAATCTGGCAGTGATAAAGACTCTTTATCAGAATGCGCAAATCTCATGCCAAGCATGATCGCCTTCGCAAACAAATTACAAAGTGAGTGCCATTGGGCTGACGCCCCCCGCTAGCCTGCCCTTTTATTTCTGCGGGTCTATTTAGTTCGATTGGGAGAGCTCCCGTGTCAGCGCCTGCCGACGCCAGTTCGGTGCATGTGAATCTCGGTGAACGGAGCTATGAAATCCGCATCGTCAGCGGCGGCTTGTCGGAACTGCCCGCACTGCTGCCGAGTTGGCTCGAGCATAGTGTGTATCGAGCGGGCGATACGCGAACGGCACACATCATCACGGATCGCAACGCGCGACGACACGCCGATGTCGTGCGTTGCGGACTGCAACAACTTGATTGGACGTGCGGACTGACGGAATTCGAGCCGGGCGAGAAGACCAAGTCGCTCAGTCATCTCGCGACCGTGTGGGACGATCTGATCGCGTTGCCGGCCGATCGTCGCACGGTGGTGATCGCCGTTGGCGGCGGCGTGATCGGTGACTTGGCCGGCTTCGCGGCCGCGTCGTTCGTGCGCGGGCTGCCATTCGTGCAAGTCCCCACGACGTTGCTCGCCGATGTCGATAGCTCGGTCGGCGGCAAGACCGGCATCAATCATCCGCTGGCGAAGAACATGCTGGGTGCCTTTCATCAGCCGGTCGGTGTGCTGATCGACACTGCCGTGCTCGAGACGCTGCCCGATCGGGAATTTCACGCCGGCTTGGCCGAGGTCGTGAAGTACGGCGTCATTCTCGACAGCGACTTCTTCGCGTTCCTCGAACATCGAGTCGACGCGATCAACCAACGTGACGCCGGCATCCTGCGACAGATCATCGCGCGCAGTTGCCGCTTGAAAGCCGATGTCGTCGAGCGTGACGAATACGAACGCACGGGGCTTCGTGCCGTCCTCAACTACGGCCACACGTTTGCTCATGCCTTTGAAGCCCTTGCTGGCTACGGTGAACTGTTGCACGGCGAGGCCGTCGCCGTCGGCATGCTCTACGCCAGTCGTCTGGCCGAGCGATTGTCGTTCATCGACGCCGACGTGACTCGCCGCCAAGAGGTCTTGTTGAAAGCCTTCGGCCTACCGACGCGATTGCCCAGCAACTGGTCGCATTCCGACGACGCGATTCTCGATCGCATGCGACTCGACAAGAAAACCGTCGGCGGCAAGCTGCGATTTGTGCTGCCGAAACGCTTGGGCCACGTCGAAGTCATCGCCGACGTCCCCGAAGCCGACGTCCGAGCCGTCCTGCGTAAACTGGCCTAAACACCGCTCCACATTGAAAAGGGTCGGAATTCTTGACGAGACACTAACCCGAAGCGTGAGCGAGGGATTCACTTCGCCCTCGCTCACGCTTCGGGTTAGTGTATTTCGACCATTTTCAATGTGGTGCGGACGGCTCACAGCGCGGCTCGCCGATGCGGACGCTCGACCTTGGGAAACGACTCCGTGCCGCAGCCGCCCGCGGTCGGCAGCATTTTTCCAGGACTGCAACGGTTGTCGGGATTGAAGACATCGCGGATCGACTTCATCACGGCCAGGTCGTTCGGCTGGAAGAGCTTGTCCATGAAGCTGATCTTTTCGACGCCGATGCCGTGCTCCCCCGTCACACTGCCGCCCAATTCGATGCACTTCGACAGAATCTCGTCGCTGGCGGCGAGCACGCGGCGGACTTGTTCCGGGTCGCGCTCGTCGAACAGCAGAATCGGGTGAATGTTGCCGTCACCCGCATGAAATACGTTGACGATCCGCAGGTCGTGACGTCGGCCGCAGTCGGTGATGAATTCCAGAATCTGTGGCAGTTTTGTGCGCGGGACGACGCCGTCTTGAGTGCAGTAACTGGGACTCAGCCGGCCGATTGCTCCGAACGCTTGCTTGCGACACTTCCAAAGGAGTTGTCGTTCTTTGGTCGAGTTCGCGCGCCGGACCTCTCGCGCGGCGGACTGTTGGCAGAGCGACTCGATGCGCACGGCTTCCTCTTCAACGGCGACTTCGAGGCCG
>CAYSHJ010000927.1:0-2395 GCA_964430385.1 uncultured Planctomycetaceae bacterium | reverse complement strand
TGGAACTTGCCGGACGATTCAGTGCTCGTGAAATCGTTCGCCCTCGAAACGGAGGCCGGTAATCCGCAATCGCGACGCTGGATCGAAACGCGATTTCTGACGAAGCAACAAGGAGAATGGGTCGGCTACTCGTACGAATGGAACGACGAGCAAACCGACGGCGTACTGGTCGAGTCCGTCGGCAAAGACCGTGAGTTCGCGATTCGCGATCCGCAGGCGAACGGCGGCGCACGGCAGCAGACGTGGCGGTATCCCAGCCGCACGGAGTGCATGGTTTGCCACAGCCGAGCCGCGAACTACGTGTTGGGTTTGAGCACTGTCCAGTTCAACCGCGATCACGACTATGGCGGCGTGATCGACAGCCAATTGCGGGTGCTCGAACACCTGGGCCTCCTCAAACCGATGAACTGGCATGCCGAGCATGTGGCCGCGATTCGAGATGAAGCCCGCGCGAAAGGGCTGTCGGACAAGGAAGTCGATGAGACCGTCAAGGCCAAGACGGCGACTCGCGATCAGCGGTCGTCACGATCGTCGGGCGTCTTGGCCATGTCGCCCGACAAGCTTCCGCGACTCGCCGACCCCTACGATCGCAAAGCCGATCTGACGGCGCGGGCGCGCGCGTACCTGCATTCAAACTGTGCGATCTGCCACGTCGAAGCTGGCGGCGGCAACTCGCAAATGCTGCTCGAAGTCCACACGCCGCTGAGCAAAGCCCAACTCGTCGACGCCGCGCCATTACACCACAAGTTCAATCTACTGGATGCCCGCTTGATCGCTCCGGGTCACCCCGAACGCTCTGTGCTGCTGTCGCGTCTCGACCGCCGCGGCACCGGCCAAATGCCACAGTTGGCCACCTCGATCATCGACCGTGAGGCCGTCGAGTTGTTCCGTGAATGGATCGCCTCATTACCCGCAGGAAAACCGGCGAGCCAGTAAGCTGGCGTGACGGCGCGCGAAGAAGGTTTGAGCTGACCTCGCGAGCGACTGCAATGTGTTCTTCTATCGGGTGGGGAATCGTTTCAATGACTCGATGAGGTCGAAATGCGGGTCTGACGTGTAGACCGCCCAGCCGCGTTGCAATGCCACTGCGGCGATGACAAGATCGCTGAGCGGCAACCGGTGGCCGCGGCCAGCGAGTTCACGGCCGATGCGCGAATTCGGGCGGTTAAAGAAGTGCGTCCACTGGCAGGTGTCGACGACCACGAGATCAGACGTCATCGGAGCCGTCTCCGAGTTCGGCCGCCTCGCAGTCCTTCCAGTTGTCGTCCATCGTCACTTGTCCGGACAATTGTATAAGCCGCATGCGGCGCGCATGTCGGACGAACTCCGTCACCGCCGCTCGCACGGCGGCCGACGGGTCATGCTCATCAGTCAACTCTTGCAACGTCGTGAGTTCTTCATCTGTGAATGTGATCGCCGCTGGCATGGTTCACCTCGAAAATGGTACTGCGAAGTTTGGGTGAATGGAGATCACGAAGTGTCTGGAGTGCGGTGAGTCTGGAGCAATGCTTCGTATTCCTTCGGTCAGTGGAGCGGTAGGTATTGTCACCAGTTGGTACTTCTCTTCCAAGTCTGGACTTCCGCCGACTGTCCGCCGGTCCGGCATTCATCCGCGTGCGACGGATTGGCCGTCCGTTTCGCAGTGCGATTGTTCGGGTCCTGCGAGCGGCTCCGATGGTTCGAGCCGTGCCCGCTCTGACGCACTCTTGGATCAGTTCGGTTGCTCGCGTTCTGGCAGTCGCTCCGAGAGTCGCAGTCGTTCTGGCGAACGGAATTCTGAGCAAGTTTCGGGCAGCGTTTTGCCGTTCGTATGGACGACGGCAGGGAACGTTTTCTCATCAAGGTGCGAGTGATCGTCAATCGTCAGGTCTTCCGAATTTCCAAGGAATTCGGACGAGGACGGTTGTGAGACATGACGACCGCGCGCTGATCCGTGCCGACAACCCAGCCCCCGTTCGTAGTCCCGACTTCAGCCGGTGCGGTTCCGCGAACCATCGCGAAAGGCACCGTCTGAAAGCAGGACTACCAACTCAGCCCCAGGGAACAGGTGATGACTCTCAGGTCTTGGTTGGTGTCGTTGCGCGCTCGTAGTGCCGGTAGTGCGGGTTCTGCCCGTCGTGCTCGGAAATTGTGGTGCGACGCTCCGCGTCGCAACTCACGACGCGGAGCGTCGTGCCACATTGGTTGCGGCTTAGCCGAACAGTTCGAACAACGCGCGTTACTGTCGGTCTCGGCGTTGTTCTTCGGCGGAACGCTCGACATTGTCGCCGACGGGCCGGACACGATCATCGTTCGAGCCAACGTCAGCGGGCAGCTTGAAGTGCTCGATCAGAATGGTCTCCTGCCGATCGCTCCCTCCGTGGATGCATCAGCGGTGACGGCGATCCTGATTGCC
>CAYSHJ010000926.1:0-1955 GCA_964430385.1 uncultured Planctomycetaceae bacterium | reverse complement strand
TGCAGCTCCGCACCAGCACGGTCAGCAGCATGATGCAGATGCCATACGGAATTCCGAACTGGTGCAAGCCATTGAGCACCCACAGTAGACCGTTGGCGATGACGGCCACGAGCGACGCCGGAATGATCAGGAAACCGCTGTAGTCGATGATCTTCTCGGCGTTCAGAGGCAACAGCAGCGCCGCTCGCTTGGGGCCAAGGTACAAGGTGTAGTCGTGCTGGATTTCCGTTTCCGGCGGGACGGCACATTCCACCGAATGCAGCGTCAGGCTGACTTCACTGCGAGCGGGATACGTCAGATTCTTCTCGACGACTTGCGGCTTGGCGAATTCCAGGTAGCTGGCTTGCTTGTTCGCGGCATCGCGTGGCATGACGAACGCGGCAAAATACTGCGTGTCGATGCCGACGTATTGAAACGTCCGATTGTCCGGCTTGAGTTCTTCAACTTTCTGCTTGTCGGATGCGTCGACGACTTCGGACGACGTGACCGCGCCGGTGGTCAGGCCGCCGTCGGCGTCGCGGATGCCAAACTTGATATCGCGGAACTTACTGGTGTGCTCGGCATTCTCTAGCGGCACGCCGGCCGGGCCTTGCCAGTCGTAGACCACGCTCTGCGGGTCCGACGACATGTTCTTGAAGCCAAATTGCACGTCGAGCTGATAACCGGCCGGGTCCACATCACGCAATGCGTTGGCGTTCTGCCAGCGATGCAACGCAAACCTCTTCCGCAACTCCCAGCGGCCGTCGGGCGTTTTCAGACGGAACGTCACGGCCGACTTCACGCCGGGATTGTCCGCGTCCGCGGGGGTTTCGACGACCTCCCAATTGAGACGCTTCAGGTCCGCGTCCGGATCGAGCTTCTTCAGTCGCTTGTCGATCTCTGCGATCGACAGTTGCCCGGTGACCGCTGGAACCAGCGCCAGCGGCTTCAACTCATGGGTGACGTTGTTTCCCAGCAGACTCAGCGGCGGTACCGGCGCGCCCTTCTTAGGAGCTTTCAGCGCTTTGTAGCGCGGATCGTTGAGTTCCGCCGCGACAATGCCCGCTCCGACGCTGCTGAGCGTCACGCGCAGGCCATATCCAGTCTGGGGGTCTTCGGAGCCGATGGCGATTGTCTGCGTCGGATGTTCCGGCAACTTGGTCGCTTCGACCGGAGCGGCGATTTTCGGCTCGTCCTGCTGGTCATCCTTGGCCGCGATCTCGGCCGCTTCATCGGGATGTTTGTCGGCATCCGGACGTTTGTCGGCGGCGGGCTTTTTGTCCTTCTCCACGACCTTCTTGGGCGGCTGCGGGAACAGGCCGGGGAAGATCTTGGGCCCGATGCTCATCCAGCCGAACAGGATCACGAACGACACGACGGTGAAAGCCAACAGGCGACGTTGTTGTTCCATAATCAAACATCTCGCACGACGATTCGCGTCATCAGCGACCGTCGCGCAAGCGGTCGCCGAGGAAATTGTCAAGTTCCGGAATGTCGTAAATCTTTTTGATGGTCTTTTCGACGTCGTACTTCACGCGGCGGAATTGGAGCTTGTCCCCATCCAGAATGACGTACGACGAATCGGGCACGCCATTACGCGGCTGGCCGACCGAACCAACGTTGACGAGATGCTTCTGATTCGTCAGCCGGTACTCAAAATTGACTTCTTCCGGAGATAAGAAGTTCAAATCCTCGGTGAAGATGCCCGGAATGTGCGTGTGGCCTTGAAAGCACCACTTTTCGACTAGGCCAAAGATACGTTCCATCTTGCGTTGGTTGTAGATGTCTTCGGGAAAGACGTATTCGTTGAGCGGGTTGCGGGCGGAGCCGTGGACGAAGAGGAAGCCGTCTTCCTTGAAGATGCGCGGGCGTTCGGCGAGGAACTCCCAGCGAGCCTCCTTCTTCTGGCGGTTCTCGCCGGGGGCTTCGAGCTGGGAGCGGGTCCAGAAGATGGCGCGTTCGGCGGGGGGATTGAA
>CAYSHJ010000925.1:0-4298 GCA_964430385.1 uncultured Planctomycetaceae bacterium | reverse complement strand
GCTGTGCCACATCCACAACAGTCCCCAGTTTTGCAACACGACCGCGTGATGTGTTTCGCGAAACGCGCGACTGAGGATTTGCGAGAAGTGCGAGGACCGCGCTGAGATGGGCTCGTGAGCCAAGAACGCTTCGAGATCGTCAGCCAGTGCGTCGGCTGAGGCATATCGCAAGTCAGCCGGCTTTTGCAAACACTTGAGCGCGATCAGTTCGAGGTCTGGGTCGGCTTTCGGATTCAGCACGTGCGGCGGGACCGGGGCTTGCTCCAAAAGCATCAACACCGTGTCGACGGGTGAGGCGGCTTGGAACGGCGGGCGTCCCGTCAGCATCGCGAACAGGATCGCTCCAAGACCGTAAACATCGGTCGTTGGACCGACCTCGCCGCGTGGCCCGGCCGCTTGTTCGGGAGCCATGTAACTGGGCGTGCCGAGGACCGCGCCGATCGCGGTTAAACTGACGTGCTCAGGAAGGTCGGCGTCTTGCTCCGGGAGATGGACAAGTAGCGTGAGCGCAGTTGATGGGCTATCCCTGTCCGACGGCCGGCTCTCGGAATTCAACGGGCATTCTGGTTCCGTTCGGACCACTTTCGCGATCGATGGCCTTTCGGTGTCGACTCGCGGAGCAAGACGACGACGCTCTCTGGACGTTATGTCTTGAGGCATTCGCTTGGCCAATCCAAAGTCGGTGACGTACGGCCGCCCCTGTTCGTCGATCAAAATGTTCGACGGCTTGAGGTCTCGATGGAGCACGCCGTGTCGATGCGCTTCGGCGATGGCGCGGCAAACAGGAATCAGCAATTGTGCCGCCTCGCGCGGCGGCATTGGACCTTGTGACAGTCGCCGCGCCAGCGTCGTCCCCTCGATGAGTTGCATGCTGAAAAACGGTTGACCGTCGAGTTCGCCGACTTCGTGAACTGGCACGACGTGCGGATGCTTGAGCTTCGCCGCCGATTCCGCCTCCGCACGGAATCGAGCAATGTCGTTCGCTGACGTCAGCCGTCCCGGCAGGATCATTTTCAAAGCCACGACTCGATTGAGACTGATTTGCCGAGCTCGATACACGACTCCCATACCGCCGCGACCGATCTCGTCGAGCAACTCGAAGTCACCGACGTGCCGCGCGCTTGATCGTCGTTCGGCCCCTTGTGGACTTCGGATCGCGGATGGCGGATTGTCGGGGGCATCCACGAACGACAGGCTGCCGAAGTCTTCGGCGATCATTGCCGTAGCCCACAACTCGCGCAGCTCGGTTTCGAGTTGCGGGTGCTCGCGCGTGACGGCCGCGAAGTCCGGCACGCGGCCGCCACGCGACGCGGCCACTAAACGTTCGAGCAACACGAACAGCAACTCATCTCGTGAATCGGCGTCGTGCGAGGCTTGCGGCCGAGGCGAATCCGTCATCGTGTGAGCCAGAGACCTGGAGGATTGCGTGCCACGGCTCCGCGAGCCGTGCGAAGAACATTCAGCGTCGACGGAACGTTCGCGCGGCCAGCACGGCCGTGGCACGTTCACCTGTTCTGTTCCAAATGTGGCGACGTGACAAGGTCATCGCCAGTCATCGCGTTTCATGCATCCGACGATGACGTATCCATTCCCAGCACGGTTCTCAAGCGACGCAGCGCTCGCAAGTATCTCATGCCGGCCGCGGGTTGGCTCAAGCCGAGGAGTTCAGCGACCTCGATGTTCGACAATTGCTCGCAATGTCGCATCAGCAATATTTCGCGGTCCGTGTCGTCGAGCTGTTCCAGAGCTTCCAAAAACCGACCTTCGATCTCGCGCCGCAGCGAGGCCGCCGCCGGCGTCAGTTCTGGATCGCAGAGTTGTGCGATGAGATCGAATGCCGACGAGACGTCGGCCGCTGCCGGTGCCGCTTGTTCGCGCGCAACGTTGCGGCGTTGCGCGTGATGCCGACGATGCACGTCGATCATCCGGTCTCTGGCCAAGTGCCGCAGCCACAGATGAAACGGCATCGAAGCCGAGGCGATGAATTCCGCTAGCCGCCCATGAGCCTCCAGCAACACATCCTGCACAACATCGCTGGCATCAACGCGCCGAGCCACCGCGCGATCCAAGCGAGCTTGCACCATCCGCCGCAGTGAGTCGCGATGCCGTTCCAGCAGATCATTGACCGCCGACGTGTCGCCACCGCGAGCCGCGTCCAGCAATTGTTGAGTGGTTTCGGAATCGGGAAGCATCACGATCAACCCGCTGGGTCGACTCCCAAAGCTCGCAATTGAGCGGCCAATGCCGTGGCCCGGTGCTCCGCAGAGTCGGCTCGTTGCTGTTCCTGATCGGCTCGTTGCTGTTCCTGATCGGCGCGCTCTTCGGCCGTAGGGAGAAGTCGCCCAGAGTCATCGCACCAGCGAAGCCATTCTCCCTGAACGCCAGCATACTCGCCATTCCACAGCGTCAGGCCCAAGCGCAGGTCCGGCAACCAGTCCGCCGCCACGGGGACGTAGGCGCCTTGACGCAGGTTCAGAACACGCAGCACGCCACCGCGCAATTGATTGAGCGGATCGAAGATCACGTAATAGGGAATCCCCATCTTAGCGTACATCCGCAATTTGATGTCGCCCTCGCCTCCTTCGGTGTTGGACACGAACTCCAGAACCAAGTCCGGAAACTTGCCGTAATTCCAAACGAAATAGCTGCGGTTCTCCTTGGGCCACGGATTGTCGGGCGGAGCCACATCCAAGCTGAGCAAGAAGTCGGGGACGACCGGCGGTTGACGTACGGCAAAGAACAGGCCCACGTTCGACATGCACAAGAAGGGACGTTCGTCGCCAGGGCCGGGCCACGAACAATAGATCACGTCGGTCAGCAGCTTGGCCTGTCGTTCACAAAAGAGACTGTCCACGGGCGTGTCATCCTCGGTGACCATGAGGTCGTAGTTGGGAAGACACTCTGGCGGCAACTGGGGCACTGTCTTTGCTGCGGGTGGAGTGAGCAGGGAGGACGCAGTCGTCATGATTTCTCAGCTCCGAAACAAGTGAATCAACGCATGCCGTGGCGTGCGGCAGCACCAGACGAGGTCAGTGTAACCTTGCTTTCATGAATTGGCATCCGCCAATGATGTGGGGACTGTTGCCAACGAGCTCAGGCCGAGCGTGGAAACAAGAAGTTTCACTTTTTCGCATCGAGAGTCGCGGTCGTTTTTTTCAATCCCAACAATTCCGGCAGCGCGGCTTTGACGTCGTCCATTGAAGCGGGGCGGCTGTGAACGATGCCAGCTTTGTCGACGAGAAACATCGTCGGCAGCGAGATGATGCCGAACGCCAAACTCGGCGGGCTGTCGAGGCCACCCGGTTCGTAAATCTGTGGCCACGTCATGCTGTTTTGCTGCAGGTAGGGTTTCACGCCGTTGGGCTGATTGTCGAGATTCACGCCGATCACTTCCAAGCCTTGGCTGCGGTACTGCTGATACATAGCTCGCAGTTTTGGCAGGTCTTCGGAGCAGGGTTTGCACCACGTCGCCCAGTAGACAACGAGCACCGCTTTGCCGCGCGCATTGCGAATGTCGATCTGGCCGCCGTCTAAACCTTTGAACGACAGTGGCAACGGTTTGCCTTTCATGTCCAGCCGAATCATCGCACCGGCGGCTTTCTTGCCGGCCTGTGTCTTGGGAAAACTCTTAGCGAGCTGGTCGAACCACTTCCGCGAGTCGGCGACCTTGCCGCTGAATTCGAGGCTCGTCGCCAATTGCAGCATCACGTCGGGAGCATCCTCGGCCTTCGGGTACGCCTCCACGAACGTTTGCAGTTCCTTGATCCAATCTTTTTGAACGTCGGCCTGTTCGGCATTGGTCTTGGCCGACTGCACCGCGATGGAATACTCGGCCAACATGCGGCGATAGGAGACGTACGGCAGCAGTGTGGAATTATTCTTGGCTTGCCGCCGCACTTGCGTTTCGAGCAGTTTGATTTCGCGCAGGCCGTCGTCAAAGTTTTGGCCGCCGGCTTGTATGGCGGAGGTCAGGCCGTCGACGAATTGTTTGAACCAGGTTTCTTGCTCAGTGGGATTCTTGGCCGTCGCTTCGACGAGTTGCTTGAGGATCGTCGCGCGGTCCGTGCTGAACTTGACGAATGCGACCGGCGCGGCCTCGGCGGTCGGAGCGGTCGCGTCGAGCTTTTGCAGACGCTGCACCAACTCCTGCACGCGCGGGTCGGCGGAATTGCTGGGAGCCGATGTCGTGGAGGCATCGGTTGTCTCTACGTGGCCCGGCTGCATCAACACGCCCGCGGCGATCTGAACTTGATTCCCCTCGATGGGCAGCAGGATTTGCGTCAACTTCCAAACGTCAC
>CAYSHJ010000924.1:0-4203 GCA_964430385.1 uncultured Planctomycetaceae bacterium | reverse complement strand
GACGACAACACCTTGATCGCGACCGTCCGTTCCATACTGGTATGCTCGGCTTTGTAAACCGCGCCCATGCCCCCTTCGCCCAACTTCTCGATGATGCGATACGCGCCCAACATCGAGCCGTTCGCGAATTGAACGGCCGCAAGCTGAACGGTCGCAGCCGAGACCGGGCTGGGACTGGCCGTGGCGTCAATCGGCCCCGAAGCATGCGTGGGCGTTTCGGGAATCGGTGAAGCATCGACTGACGAATTCTTCGCGTCAGGATGCTGTTCAGTCATGAGTCGGTCCCTGAATATCGGACAGGCACCAGTCCGCCCTCTGTCAATCGAACACGCGCGCTTCAAGCCGTATAAGTGTATTACCGCTGATACGCCGGCAGGAAGTGCATGTAGATTTCGAGGATGACCGAGGCCATGCCGGTCCAGTAGATGTTATTGGGGCCGACGACGCCGGCGTTTTCGGCGGTGCCACCCGGGACGTCCCAACTGCCATCGGGGTTTTGTTTGGAGAGCAGCAGTTCGCGGATGCGCGGATGCCAGTCGTTCCAGTGCTTGCCGCCCGCCTGATAGTTGGCCTGCACGGCGTAGTAATGGAAGTAGTACCAATACTGGACTCCGTTGGCGGACCATTCGACGGGAAACTTGGCGAGGAAGTCGAGCGTTTTCGGGACAGTGGGGTCGTCGTATTTGCCGAGCAACTGCAGCGACACGACGCCGGCCGCCGACGTTTGTGCTCCCTGAGCCGGCCCCTGGTAGCCGTAGCCGCCGTTCGGGTGCGCACAGTACCGGACGTACTTGGCCGCTTTCTCGATGACTTCATCAGGGACCGGAATCTCGGCATTGTTGGCCGCTCGCAGCGCGACGATCTGCATCACGCTGACGCTCAAGTCGTGATCGCCCGGAACGGGGTTGTAGCGCCAGCCGCCGTTGGGTGACTGCGCATTGATGATGAGCTTCACCGCTTTCCGAAGTTTCTCCTCGACGCTCGGATCGGGGTCCATGCCGTACAGTTCGGCGGTCGCGAGCGTGCTGAGGCCATGTTCGTACATCGGCCCCGCGCCGGCCTGCCGTCGGGACACGAACAGGCCATCGTCTCGCTGCGACTTCAACAGGTATTGCCGCCCGCGCTGCAACACCTCTTTGTACTGTCCACGTCCGGGCACGTGGCCGCGACCGAGAAGCGCCAGGATTGTCAGCGCGTTACCAGCGTTGCAGTCGTCCCAACTGCCGTCCGGCTTCTGCTTCGACGCAAGGAATTCGAGACTGCGATCGACGGACGAAGTCACTCGCTCGATGACCTTCAGTTCGGTGAGCGGCGCGGCGGTCGTGGCAGCGGTCTGTGCGAACGCCGGCGACGCGGCGCAGAGAACGACCGCAAGCATTGTTCCCAAAGTGCTGAGTGTCTTGATTCGCATGGTTCGCAACCTTCAACTCAACCCGCTCATTCGCCGCAGTCCGACATCAATGGCGTAGATCAACGTGATCAGCACGACCGTGAACCAGTTGTCCCAGACAGTCGCTTCGCGATGGACCTCGACGAGCATCGGCTCGCCTTGGAGTTGTTCGGGGATCGTTTTCAGTTCTGCCAGCGAGACGACTTTGCCACCGGTCGTGCTGGCGAGCATTTCCAGCAGTGGACGGTTGAGGTTCGGATCGCGGAGTTCTTCGGCCGACGGCATGACTCGCAGCTTGCCCTCGACGGAGTTCGGGGCATCGCTGGGCTGATAGATCACGCCGTGATCGCCGGTTTCCTTCGGAGTGAACTTGCCGGTGAAGCGGCCTTTCTGAAACTTGTCCGCCACGACTTCAACCATGTTCGAGCCAGTTGGGCTGAGCACGCTGACCTTCAACGACGCATCCGTGCGCGGCGTGCCGTCCGTGGTGAAGGCAAAGAGTTCGATCTCGACGGCTTCGTTCGGTTGGACTCGAACCGGATGCACGGCGATCGAACTTTGTTTCTTCATCGAGCCATCATCCGTGCGGCTGATGAAGCGAATCATCTGGCCCCAAAACTTGTAGAAGAATCGGTCGCCGACGTTTTGTCTCCAAAGGAACGTCGAGTCCATCCCCAAGAACGCGACCTTGCCTTTACCGGCAAACTGATACGCGAGCAGCGGCTGTTTACCCCAGCGGTTTTCCAGGCTGGGATTGCGAGCCAACACAATTGCCGCCGGAGACGGTCGCTCAACCGGAGCACACCAGAAGTACGAGGGCATCTGCGCCCAGACGTTGACGTTGCGGCCCGGATCGTCGTGCAGTCGCAGCGATTCGTGCAGCAGGCCCTCGGCCGTGATCTCGATCTTGAACGGCTTGTACGCCGGAGCTTCGAGACCTTGCGTCGCGTTGTTTCGCAGCAGCACCGGTAAGAGCGATTGAAACTCGCTGTCGTACAGATGCGGCATGAACCGCGGGCCGGCTTGGACGATCAGGCCCACACCCTTGTCACGAACAGCTTCGATCAAGGCTTTGCGAAATTCGTCATGCAGCAAATCGGGCGAGGCGTCGCCGATGATGATCGTGTGGTATTCGCTCAGCGACTTCACGTCGCTCGGCAGTTTGGTGGCTTTGTCTTCGACCGACAGGCGCCGCCATTCGGCTTCGGCGAGCACATCCGGCTCGGAATCTTTGCCGCCACGGCCGGTGATACCATTGTCGCGGCGGATGTCGTTCTTGAGGAAGCGAAAATCCCAGCGCGGCAGTCCGTCGATCAGCAGCACTTTCAGTTTCTCGTCGCCGACCTTCACGAAAGCCAAATCGGTGTTGTTGACTCGCAACTCGTCCGCCTCTTCGGGAAATGCCGGCACGTTGACGGTCAGGTATTTGTCGCCGGCTTCCTTCGCCTCGAAGATCAGTTCGGTTTGTTGTTGCTCGGTGCCGAGCAGCACGAGTTCCTTCGTGTCGAGAACTTTCTCTCCGTCTTTCAATTCGACCTTGACTGGCCGTCCGTTGAAGCCGTTTGATTCGAGCGTCACCGCGACGCGCACCATATCGCCCACCGAGACATGCCCCGATGTGTACAGGTCGACGATCGAAACGTCCTTCAGCCGCTTGGGTGAACCGACCGGGACCGCGAAAATCGGCGCTCCGACCTGAGCTGCCGCGCGAGCCGCCTCCGACGGGGATCGTCCACCGGTATTCTGTCCGTCCGAGAAGACAATGATGCCTGAAATCTTTTGTCCCGCCGCGTCATCAATAATCTGTTGGATACTTCCGCCGATCCACGACGACACGCCGCCGCCGATCTCCGGCAGTTGCGAGTCGGTTTTCGAAGCATCGAACACAAATGTCGTCGACTCGCGCGCGAACGCGAGATGCCGGACATCGAACTTGCCGTCCAGCGGCTTGAGCAATTCTGGATGAGCGACTCGCACCGCAGTCTGCGCGAGGTCGGCTCGCGTGACGCGATTGAGCGCCTTGCGAGTCTCCGGATCGACCTTGCCGTCTTCGGGCAAGCTATAGCCCATGACGCGAGCGGTGTCCGCGAACTCGGCGTCCGTTTCAAACGGCCCGGCCGGCAACCGCATGCTTTGCGAGTGATCGAACAACAGCGCGACGATCGGCTTCTTCTCGTACTTGTGGTCGATCCGCAAGTACGGTGCCGACAAGACGAGCATCATCAACGCCAGAATGGAAACTCGCGTGACGCACAACGTGACCATCAACCACTTCGGCACCGTGTGCAGATTCAGCTTCTGACGCCGATAGACGACAAACGCCAGCGGCACGAGGAACACCAAGCCGATCCACAGCACCTCGATCCGCTGAAACAACAACTCCGCCCGGTCCAGGTGCTTCAGGACGTCTTCGTGAATGCCGATCAGTTGGAGAAAGCGTTCAAGCATGGGGCTGGTTCAGATGGCAGGACAATGATTGGCAGGAAGATGGCGAATCCGCGGTCGAGCTTCCTTCCAATCGACGGATCCTGAATGCGAGTCGCGGGAGCGACTCGCCTACGTAGCTCGGTCGCTCCGCGACCGAGATTTCATTTGGTCACATGCTCCTATTTTCCTGGCTGCCCTGCCTTCGTCAGACGTTCGAAGTAGTCGCGGATGAAGCGTTGATAGCCTTCGGGGCCTTCTTCACGCAGACCTTGAAGCAACTCCTCACGGACGCGCGGTTGCATCTTGAGGATGATGGCTCGCGCACTAGGATCGAGGTCTTTCAGGACCGCTTCCATCGCGAACTGGCTGCCCGGTCCCGCTTCCAG
>CAYSHJ010000923.1:0-1612 GCA_964430385.1 uncultured Planctomycetaceae bacterium | reverse complement strand
GATGATCGGCTACCTCAAGCGCGGCCTGGCCAAAGACGCGGCTGTCACGCCGGAGGCGGTGCAGTATTTCGTCGATCTGACGCGAGAGACGTCCAACGTCTCCCAGGCGATCACGGGATCGCAAGTCGTCGACTTTAGTTTTCTCGACAAAGCGCGTAAGGAGTTGAAGTCAATTCGTTGAGAGGAGATATTCCGATGCTCGAATTCGCAGGCAGGCAGATTCCCACCGATCTCAAGGAAATCGTCGATCCCAAACGCACCGTCTTGCTGGTTTGGGACATGCAGAACGATCAAGCCGGGGGTTCGTTCAACAAAGAAGCTCTCATCCGCAACGCGCCGCCGCTCATCGCCGCCGCGGCCAAGGCTGGGATCAAGACTGTCTACACCCGCCAGACGCCGTTTCTATGGAAAGACGAAGCAGTGACTTGGATTCGCCGGGCCATGAAGGATCAAAAGGTCGATCATCCGAGCCAGTTAAAGCCGCGCCGGCTGCACGGCAGCTTCGGCTGGAACATCATGGAACCGTTCAAGCCCGCACCGGATGACGTTATCATCGATAAGAGAAGACCGAGCATGTTCATCGGCAACGAGTTCGAAACCATCATGCACAATGTCGGCGCCAGCACCGTCGTCATGATCGGCTGCACCACCGACGGCGGTGTCGAGATGACCGTGCGCGACGGCCACAACCGCGGCCACTCAATAGTGATCGTGCGCGACTGCGTCGGAACCTATACAGAAGAAGGACACAACGCCGCGCTGAAGCGCATCGAGCGCTTCGCCGACGTGGTCGAGTCGAAGGAGTTAATCCAAATCTGGCAGCGTTGAGTGAAAATGGACGATCTTATCCGAAGAGCGCTGGAGAGCTATCAAAACGGCGACGACGATGCCGCGATCTCATCGCTCCTGGAAGTTGCCGAAAATATTTTGCTCACTCTTGCCGCCATTTATCGCAATGAGACCGATCCGGACTTGCGCGCGTTTCTGGTTCGCGTCGCTTGGGAGCGGCGCGAAGACATGTCCGCCAACTTTATTCTCGAAGCCCTCAACGACCCCGCCGAAGAGGTCTGGCAGTCGGCTCTCGACGGCACGGTAGCCTTGGCGTCGCCGGAAATGCTCGAACTTCTAAAATCGCTGCGTAGCACTGAGCGGAGCGATCCATCCACCACCCGCCGTTTTCAGATCTGTGTCGACGAAGCAATCCTCTACGTCGACGGCTTACTCCAAGGCGGGCAACGGCCTCAAGTCAACATTATCCCGCCGGCGTTCAAAAAATAATTCGATCAACTACTTCCGAAGCAACAAGGGAATCCCCATCGGATGGGTTGAGCCACGCGATCCCCCGACAGTGCGATATTACGCGCACTGCCGCCGCCGATGGGTTTCAACGGAACTCAACCCATCCTACCGGGCTCAAACGGTACAGACACCTCAGCGTAACTGCCGGGTGTGGCCGCATTGACAGCGTCAACGACAAGCTGAATGTGGGGGCGCAGTAGCGGCCATTGCTGTTGGCCAAGAACCACGACGGCGACTTTACGGCTTTGAAGATTCTGCTGGTAGCGCATGTTCTTGTCTGTCGTCAGCAACAGATCGAAGCCGGCCTCTTCCG
>CAYSHJ010000922.1:0-6662 GCA_964430385.1 uncultured Planctomycetaceae bacterium | reverse complement strand
GAGTTGACCGCGATCGGCAACTGGGGGCGAACGTCCTCCGATTCAACCGCAAATCAGCCGGAACGCGTTAGCGTCCGGTTGTCATCCTCTGCCTCCAAAACGAAACCGGGGGCTAACGCCCACCGGCTGATGGGGGCGTTTGAGGAATGGGAAATCCCGCGCGAGGCCGACGACCAATGGCCGGACGCGGCGAAAAAACTGCACGCCGAGTGGTGGGCCGCCCGCATCGCTCGCCAGAAAGAAATCGACGCCTCCATCGCCGCCAAGGCCGAGTTTGAATTCCTCTACGACAAGCCCTACGACGACAAGAAAAAGGTCCGCGTGGCCGGCCCGTTCACCGTCGAAAGCCTCTCGCCCCACCGCATGTTGGGCGTGGACGAAAACGACGACTTGATCGACCCGCATGTAACCCGAAGCGTCAGCGAGGGAGTGTCAGAGAATCAGACCTTCGCCCAGATGATCCTGGAGAACCTCAAGACCGCCGGCGTCCAACAGGCTCACAAGGAAGACAAGATCACCTTCACCGCGCTGACACCGTGGCCCGGCGATCTGGTCTGCGCCGAAGCCCGCTACCTGCAAGCCCCCTCACCCCAACCCTCTCCCCAAGGGGGCGAGGGAGCCGGAGTGGAGAAGCGCGCCGCCATCTTCATCGGCCCAGAGTTCGGCACCGTGCAACGAGCCGACCTCGTCGCCGCCGCTCGCGAGGCCGGCGATGCCGGGTTCGATGTCCTGATCGCCTGCGCCTTCAACTACGAAGCCCACACCACCGAGTTCAACAAGCTCGGCCGCATCCCCGTGCTCAAAGCCCGCATGAACGCCGACCTGCACATGGCCGACGACCTCAAGAACACCGGCAAGGGCAACCTGTTCGTGATCTTCGGCGAACCGGACATCGACATCCTGCCGCAGAAAGACGGCCAGATTCGCGTGAAGGTCAACGGCGTGGACGTCTTCGACCCCAGCACCGGCGAAGTCCGCAGCGACGGAGCCGACGGCATCGCCTGCTGGTTCATCGACACCGACTACAACGAAGAAAGCTTCTTCGTCCGCCACGCCTACTTCCTCGGCGCGAACGCCCCGTACTCCGCGCTGAAAACCACCCTCAAAGCCGAGATCAACGCCGACGCCTGGGCCACACTCAACAGCGACACGTCCCGCCCGTTCGACAAACCCAAGTCCGGACGAATCGCGGTCAAAGTCATCAACCACCTCGGCGATGAAGTGATGAAGGTTTTTAAGACTGGCTGATTTATACCGATCTATAGCTGAATTCTGGTATAAACGGTAATAAACTGGTATAAATCGCTCATGGACCCGATCAAAAACCCATTTTCTCCCGGTGCCGGTTCCCCTCCTCCTGAGCTGGTGGGTCGAGACCCCATTTTGCAGCAGGCCCGGATTCTGCTTGGGCGTGTGAAGCAGAAAAAGTCTGAAAAGAGCATGCTGCTGACGGGCCTTCGAGGCGTTGGCAAAACTGTCTTGCTCAATGAAATTGAGCGTCTGGCGAAAGCGCAGGAGTACCGCACGATCGCCATCGAAGCCCACGAAGACAAGCCGTTGGGAGTCTTGATCGCCCCGTATCTGCGGAGTCTGCTTTATGAACTCGATCGAATGGCAGGTGTCGGCGACAAGGTCAAGCGCGGGCTGGCGATTCTCCGCAGCTTCATCGGAGCCCTAAAAGTCTCGGTGGATGATGTCGCCTACGGGCTGGACATCGACCCCGAAAAAGGCACGGCCGATAGCGGCGATTTGGAAATCGATCTGCCGAGTCTCTTGGTCGCCATCGGCGAAGCGGCCGAAAACCGGAACAGTGCCGTCGCCATTTTGATTGACGAGCTTCAATACTTCAGCTCAAAAGAACTCGCCGCGCTGATCATGGCGATGCACAAGATTCAGCAGCGACAGCTCCCCGTGGTTCTGTTGGGAGCCGGCCTGCCGATCTTGCCGGGACTTGCTGGCGAATCGAAGTCCTACGCCGAGCGGCTCTTCAGCTTTCCCGAGATTGGCGCTCTTTCGGCAGATGACGCTGCGAAAGCTCTGCAAGATCCCGCAACGGCTGCTGAAGTCGCCTTCGAGCCTGCCGCGTTGGACGAAGTCTTCCGTCTCACGAAGGGATATCCGTACTTCGTCCAAGAATGGGGCTACCAAGCTTGGAACTTGGCCAGATCGAGTCCCATCACCGTCGATGTTGTCCGCAATGCGACGGCCATCGTCGTCCCGCGCCTCGACCAGAATTTCTTTCGAGTGCGTTTCGATCGGCTCACACCAGGCGAAAAGAAACTCTTGCGCGCGATGGCCCAACTCGGACCAGGCGCTCATCGCACTGGTGACATCGCCGACGCGCTTGGCGTCAACGTCACCAGCCTCAGCCCGACCAGGGCGAAACTGATCAAGAAGGGAATGATCTACAGCCCCGCGCACGGCGACATGGCCTTCACTGTGCCGCTCTTTGATGAATTCATGATCCGGGCCATCCCAGAGTTCAAGCCGTAGTCGGGGCCATCGCGTGGAATTCCGCATCGCCGACACCTTTACCGACAGTCTCGCGCGGCTCACAGGCGACGAACAAAAAGCCGTGAAGACCACGGCGTTCGACTTGCAGCTTGATCCGGCCAATCCGGGGATGCAGTTCCACAAACTCGACAAAGCGCGAGACAAGAACTTCTGGTCCGTCCGCGTCAGTAGCGACATCCGCCTGATCGTCCACCGCACCGACGGCAGCTTGCTGCTCTGCTACGTCGATCACCACGACAAAGCCTATCAGTGGGGCAAGAGCCGCAAGCTGCAAACGCATCCCAAGACCGGCGCGGCGCAGTTGGTCGAGATTCGCGAGACAGTCCAAGAGATCGTCATCCCGACGTATGTGGAGGCCGCAATTCCGTTGCCGGTCACAAAGCAGCAATCGCTATTCGCCAAACTATCTGATGATGACCTACTCGGTTACGGCGTCCCGACCGAGTGGCTGACCGACGTGCGTTCTGCCACCGAAGATTCGCTCTTCACGCTGACCGATCATTTACCAGCCGAAGCATCCGAAGCGCTCCTCGAATTGGCGACCGGCGGCAAGCCTCGTGTCTCCCAGCCAGCCACGCCCGCAGCCAGCCCGTTCGATCATCCCGACGCTCAACGCCGGTTCCGCGTGATGAGCAACATCGAGGAACTGCAACGCGCACTCGACTTCCCTTGGGAGAAGTGGACCGTCTTCTTGCACCCTGAGCAGCGGCAATGGGTGGAACGAGATTACTCCGGGCCAGCGCGAGTCTCCGGCTCAGCCGGCACGGGCAAAACCATCGTGGCGTTACATCGAGCCGCTCACTTGGCGCGTGCGAATCCCAACGCTCGTGTCTTACTGACGACGTTCTCCGACACACTGGCCAGCGCACTTCAAACCAAACTGAAACGCCTCTTGAGCAACGAACCGCGTTTGGGCGAACGCATCGACGTTCACTCGCTCAACGCCATAGGACTTCGTCTCTACAAGCTACACGTCGGGCCAGCAACGCTCTGCAACCGCGCGACGATTCTTGAGCTTCTCAAAGAGGCCGCGAAAGCGATTCCAGGGCACAAGTTCAACCTGCATTTCCTGTTCACTGAATGGGACCAAGTCGTTGATGCTTGGCAGTTGGAGACTTGGGAGGCATACCGTGATGTCGCCCGCTTGGGCCGAAAAACTCGGCTGCCGGAGGCGCAACGCACAGTGCTATGGTCCATCTTTGACCGAGTCCGCAGCAGCCTCAAAACACGGAACCTCATCACGTCCGCTGGATTGTTCACGACGCATGCGACGGCCATTTCCAAGAGCCAGAACCTGCCCTTCGATTTTGCCGTCGTGGATGAAGCGCAAGACATCAGCGTCTCGCACCTGCGCTTCTTCGCCGCCTTGGGTGCGGATCGTCCCAACGCACTGTTCTTCGCCGGAGACCTCGGCCAACGCATCTTCCAACAACCATTCTCCTGGAAGTCGCTCGGCGTGGACATTCGCGGTCGCTCCCGAACGCTGCGTGTCAATTACCGAACCTCGCACCAGATTCGCACGCAGGCCGATCGACTGCTCGGCCCAGAGACGACCGACGTAGACGGCAACCACGAGGATCGCAGCGACACAGTTTCCCTCTTCAACGGCCCGCCACCCACAATCCTGACCCTCAAGACCGAAGACGAGGAAATCAAAACGGTCAGCGACTGGATGGCACAGCAAGCCCAGGCCGGTGTTTTGCCTCACGAGTTCGGCCTCTTCGTGCGATCTGCGGCACAGCTCGACCGCGCGATCGCGGCGGCGAAAGCAGCCGGAATGCCATTCAAAATCCTCGATGAACACGTCGAGACGGCCAGCGGTCATGTCTCAATCAGCACGATGCATCTCGCCAAAGGATTAGAATTCCGAGCCGTCGCTGTGATGGCCTGCGACGACGAAATCATCCCCTTGCAAGAACGCATCGAAACCGTCGGTGACGACGCCGACTTGCAAGAGGTCTACGACACTGAACGCCACCTGCTCTACGTCGCCTGCACCCGTGCGAGAGATCACTTGCTCGTCACGAGCGTGGAACCGGCGTCAGAGTTCCTTGATGACTTAAGACTCTGATCGAGCGGATGCTCGACCGTGCCCCGCGACAACCGAACTATTCGCCGATGCACAAAGCAGACGTCACCGCGCTCAGTGCCGTGAATCTGTGCGAGTGCCTTCAAAGCCCGAACAGCGAATTCACGGCGGGCGGTGACCGTCCATCCGGCGTCACCCGATCGCTCGGCAACCGTTGGTGCACAGGGATCAACCAGCGAGAAAAAACACAACTCGCCGGGATACTCCGGGACTTCGTGGAACGAGTCCATCAGACGCGGAACACAAGCCAGATGCTGCAACTTCTGAAGGGCCTCGAACTCGCGGCTTGCCAACCGATCCGGCTGGGCATCGTCGTTCGCCGAAAGGTCGTACAAATGCAGAATGACCTTGTTGCGAGTCCGAATGTGCTCGCCACGATACACGCGATGAAATCGCTCATCGCGTGGACTTTGGAGTTCCAGGTCTCGTACGTCGGCGATGCGTCGGATCTCACCGGTCAAAGCGACCTTCGACAGCGGCTGAATGATTTCGCTGGCTCGCAGAATCAAGGCTTCGTCAAACGTGGTGCCGCTCTCAATATCGAGCAGTTGCTTCCATTCCGTGAGGCCAAAGAATTTGCAGCCATGAAACTCTGGACGTTGGTTGTCGCATCGCACCCCATCTCTGGTCAGCAGAAATCGTCCAGCGACGAAGCCCGGTTCGATTCCCGCACGACGCAGCTTACCGACCATCCGTCGAACCTTATCGTTGAGCTTGGTCGCTTCCTTGAGGACTGCCGTCTGGTTCGATTTCAAAAACGCTCGATCCCAATGTTTGACCTCAATCACAAAGAACCCGCTGGGGCCAATGCAGACCAAGTCGATCTCGTCAGGGATCGCACGGTCATTGACCGCACTCGGCACATTGGAAAGCACAATCCAGCGATTGTTCGGCGCACCGTGGCTGCGGAGCTTTGAGAGCACATGCTCAACGGCGATTCGCTCGCTTTCGTTAACGCACTCGCCGCAGGGAACATGGTCAACGCGCATCGTACTTCAGCCCAAATTCGCAGGATGATGACTCAGGTTGCTGGATCTGTCATGGCGGACGCCACGATATCGTCGCTGTGGTTCGTTCGCCACGTTCTGACTCAACCGTACTACGAAACGAGAAATGCCCGGTGAAGGCAGTCAGATGTCCCGACGACGACACGGTTGAGATGAGCCGTCGTTCTCTGCAGGAGAATTTGTCATGAACTAAATCGGAACAGCATTCGTGTCATATCTATTGAAGGCTCGGATTCCTTAGCGAGCCAGCGTTGTGTTCAAACAGTGATTCCGAGCTTGGCCGTTCCACCGTGGAGCGGCCTTTTTTGTTTTCCGGAGGACCAATTGATGAAAGGCAAGAAGAGTACGAATACCAGCCAAGGCACCAGTCGCCCACCACCCGTCACGACCAGCGGCGACCAACAGGAGCGAGCATTACGGGACTTCGCGCGAGTGCTGGGCCAGCTTGTTGGTCAGCGTTGGTTACGCCAGCAGGCAAATCGTGGTGACACCTCGGAAGCGTCACCGGCGAAAAGGAAACGTCCTACAACGTCACTTGGCAAACTCGACGGAGAATCGGACTGACTGATCGCGCTTCAACTCTGCAACCGACTCGGCCACTGGTTTGGATTGGTGTGGAGACGACAGGGACCGGTCCTGCAAAAAGCCGGATTGCGAAGATCGCCATCCTGCGCATCGAACCCACCGGCGTGACGACCAACTACATTCGGCGGCTGAATCCCGGAAAGGTCGCTGGCCTGACTTCATCGAGGGCTGCGATTGAAGTTCACCCGCATCACCGTGCAAAGCTCCCGCGCCGCGACGTGGTATTCTCGTGGCTTTCACGGTCGAGTGGAAACCAATGCGACGCTCGCGGACTGCTGAGAGAATTGACTTGGACGCACAATTTGCTGGTCCAGAGTGCCTGCAAACGTCCCGAACAACGAGAGTTTTATTTGCGGCTTGCGATTCGAGAACGCTGGGACACCAGAGAACTGGAGCGGCAACTCAAGAGCGCCCTTTTTGAACGCACCGTGCTGGCACCGCCAAAACTCTCGGCAGTGCTGAGAGAA
>CAYSHJ010000921.1:0-6431 GCA_964430385.1 uncultured Planctomycetaceae bacterium | reverse complement strand
CGTGCCGGCCAGGAGGGTCACGACAACCGCCGCCGCGAGCGACGCAACGGCTGGGCGGCGCTTGGCCCATTTGAGCGAGCGTTCCCAGGCGGTGCTGGGCCTGGCTTGGATCGGCTCGTGATTCAGCCAACGCCGCAGGTCATCCGCCAGCGACTCGGCCGAGACGTAGCGGCGAACAGGATTCTTCTCCAGACACTTGAGTGCGATGGTCTCCAGGTCGCGCGGCACGTCGGGGTTGAACTGCCGCGGCGAGATCGGCTCTTGCTCCAGCACTTGCAGCAGCGTGTCCAGGGGATTCGACGACTGGAACGGCGGGCGGCCGGTCAGCAGGCAGTACAACACCGCCCCCAGCGAGTACACGTCCGCAGCGGGACCGATTTGAGTCAGCTTTCCCGCGGCCTGTTCGGGAGGCATGTAGCTGGGAGTGCCCAGGACTTGGCCGGTCGCCGTCAGGTCGCTGCCGCCTTGAACTCGCTTGGCCAATCCGAAGTCGGTGATCTTGGGGTTCACGTCGGCGAGCGGGGGGTGTAAACCCCCTGGTGATGCGCCGGATGCCGATGAAGAACCAGGGGACTGACGCCCCTCGTTCGCCAAGAGGATATTCGCGGGCTTGAGGTCGCGATGGATCACGCCTTTGTCGTGAGCGTACTGCACGGCCAAGGCCACTTGGCGCACCAAGTCAGCCGCTTCGCGCGGCGGCAGCGGACCATCGGCCACGCGTTTGGCGAGGCTCATCCCATCCACGAAACCCATCGAGAAATAATGCTGGCCAGCGTGCTCCCCGACTTCGAAGATGGGGACGATCCCCGGATGATCTAGATTTGCTGCCGCTGCCGCTTCGGCGCGAAATCGTTTGACATCGTCTGCGCTGGCCAACTGGCCGGCGAGGATCATCTTGAGCGCGACCACGCGGTTGAGCGAAACCTGCCGCGGCTTGTAAACGACACCCATGCCGCCGAGAGCAATCTCTTCAATCAACTCGTAGTCACCGAAGTAACGCACCTTCGTGCCGGTGGCCAAGGCTGACTCAGACGGGCCGCATGTCACGCTGAGGTGCGGCGTTGGTGGTAGCGTGGGCGCTTCGTCGAGAAAGACGTCACTGCTCACCAGTGCCGGTGTCGCTGTTGGAGTCCGTAGCAACTCGTCGAAGCGGCGGCGACATTCACCACACGTCTCCAAATGCGTCTCCCAATCCCGGAACGCCGTTGCCTCGAGCTGCTCAAACCGCGGCACATCGGATTCCAGTTGGACCGTCCTCGGACAGCTCGACATGATGTGCCTCGTGAGTCTGATGTCGTGGGGCAGGTTAAAAACCTGCCCCACAGAGCCGATTGACTTCCTGTTCGACTTTGCGTCCGATCCTTAGCACATCCATGCCTACGGCCGCGACCGTCTTGCCGAACTGCGCGGCGGCTTCGCTCGTGGTCAATTGCCGAAGTACGACGGCGACATAGACGTCCCAACTCTCGGGCGAGACTTGCCGCCGGATCACCTCGCGAGCCTCGGCGAGCACCTCCTCATTCAACAAATCTTCCAATTCATTCGCCAAAGCATCGTCAGGAATGTCTTGCAGCGCCAGCTGCACGCCCGTGTCACCAGAACCAACCACCGCTCGCGATTGATTCTTGCCGTGAGTTCGCCAAGCGTTCACAACCAAGGTTCGCAGCCATCCTCGAAAGCTCTTCGCGGGGTCGTATTCAAAGGTCGTGGAGAACGACTTAAAAAACCGCAGGGCCACCTCTTGGGCCACGTTGTCCGCGTCGGCGTCCTGCAAACCGAATCGCTTCAACCACCCACGAATTCGCGGGCCATAGCGAACTGAAAAGCGCCGCCAGGCATCCGGCTCATTCGCCCGCATCTGCTGCAACAACGACACGCTCGTCAGATCGTCTGACATGTTGCTTCCCGCAGACACCGAAAGATGAAAACCCAAAAAGTCACCGAAAGTTTGTTAACAATTCGTGGAACCAGGGTAATTCAAGTAGCGACCTGCTCGCGAAATGTCACGGCGAACCGGTCTCCGCCCCGACGCACGAGCATGGAATCCACCACGGTTTCGGCCCCATTCCGCTCTTCTGAATTGGGAATCACTGCCATGAAATTCCGACTAGACCTGAAAAAGCTTGTGACACGAATGTTCGAACGCTCTCCACGCCGGCGCAGGAATCGCCCGCTGATTGCCGCCGACGTTCTTCACATCGAAACTCTTGAGCCTCGGCAACTTCCCGCAGCTTCACCCCTACCGGACTTAGTCGTACGGTGTTGGGAAATGTGTTTGGCAGCGACCTCGATGCTGTCGTCAATCTCACTGCGGCCCAAGTGAAGACGATCATCACCTCGCGGCAAATCGGCCGAAACTGGAAGGAAGCTGTGGCGAGTGCCAAGGGCATCGGCGAGATTCAAGCAAAGCGACTTCTTAAGGAACTTCCCACCGAAATCTTCACAGGCATTGCGCTTGATCTGGTACTCAAGCAGTTGATCCCGAATCAAGCCGACACTTCTTGGACATTCGACATCGGACTTAGCGCCCTAACGACGGGAGTAAAATTTGTCTTGACGAATTTCGTCGAAGTGTCCGCCGAAATCGCGAATCCAGTAGGTCTGATCTTCGCTGGAGTTCTCGGATTTCCACAGAAGATTACAGACGCCGAGTCGTATCCCTACCTGATGGTGTTCAACGGCAAAGCGGCTTTGGGGCGCGTTTGGGACGCCGACACTGCCCAAAACGTGGTCGACAATGGAGGCAAGGCTGCTGCGGACAAATTGTACATGGACATCGCGAATTACTACCGCGAGATGCGTGACAACGGAACCTTTACGGATTCGAAATACAACGAAAACTTGGATCATCTTGACGAATTTTACAATTCAATCCGCAACACCCAACTCCAGGGCTTGTCGCTTCTCGCATGAAGGCTCGATGTTGCCACCTAAAGTAGGAGCACCTTAAGCAACCGCTCGGGAGCATGCCGACGATCTTTGGGACTTGTTGACAACGATGAATAGAAGTCAACGCGGACCATCGAAACAACTGAAAGCCAAAGTCCGCTTGTGGGATTCACCGCCAAGGCTGGAAGACACGAAATCCGATCGCCGGTTTCGCGTTTGTGGCGTTGAGGTGCTGACGGTCGATGCCGGAACGAAGGAATCGCCAGTCGTTGTAGCCGATGTCTCGCGCGAGCAAGTGGCCGCGAGTTCTCCGGTCATGGGTCGCGTCTTCAGGTTCGAGGTCTACGGCCTGAGAGAGGTCGGCGATCGCTTTCTATAGCCAACTACGAACTACTTCCATTCGCGTGAAAACGCGGGGTCACTCAGTGATAGTCGTCGGTCGCAGGCCCTCAACCTGATCTGCATCCCTCGCGCTCGCCTGACGTGAACAACTCCGACTCCATCCCTTGGTATTTGGCCACACGGCGCAGGTCTTTGAGCAGTTCCGTGGGCGTCTGGTAGCGGTCTTCCGGCCGCTTGGCCAGCATGCGCATCACGATGTTGTCGTGACGAAGAGGCGGTTCTGCTGCCAGACCTCACCCCGCGATGGTTTCGAGCGGCTGGCCCGTTTCATGGGCCTGACGGAGCAGCGGTTGGTAGACTTCGTCGGGGATTGCCAGAGTGATCTGATGAGTCATGCGCCACCTCTACGGAAGGCGATGGGACCGATCCGGCATGACAACATCGTGAGCCTGCACACCGCGGGCAAGTCCACTCCAAGCGGGGTGGCGATTGAAGCAGAGGCAAGCCGATCCGGCCTGACAAATGACGCGCGAGAGCAATCACTCGTGCCTGAGGGCTTCGATCGGGTCCATCATTGCGGCTCGGCGAGCTGGGTAGAGTCCGAACAGCACGCCGACGCCGACGGAGATTCCGAACGCGACGACGAAGGACCACGTCGCGAACATCGGCTCCAGCAATTGAATGTGTTGCGGCAAGCTCTTCCAGACGTCTTGAAAGAACTCGCGCAGCAGCCAGCGCACGCCTTCGGTCGCCGGTCGGCAGAGGTATCCACAGGCCAGTCCCAATGCGCCACCCGTACCCGTCAGCACGATGGTCTCGGCCAGGAATTGCAGGATCACGTCGCGACGCTTCGCTCCCAAGGCCCGGCGAATGCCGATCTCGCGAGTCCGTTCGGTGACTGTCGCCAGCATGATGTTCATGATGCCGATGCCGCCGACGATCAGCGAGATGCCGGCGATCACCACCAGCAGCACGTTGAACATCATTCGCAGCATTTCGGCTTGGCGAAGCAATTCCTTCGGCACGACGACGGCGTATTCGGGAGTCTTGTGAAAGTGTTCGAGCTGTGTCTTGATGAGGTCGGCGGTTTGCTCGACCTGATCGATGTGCTCGACGGTCACGGTGATTTGATTGAGCTGGATGATCTCGCCTTCTCGGCCGCCGGCTTTCGCGGTGAAAACTTGGTCGCCGATGCGTGCTCGAAACGTCGGCAGCGGGATGTAGACGTCCGTGTTGTAGTCGCGGCCTTCCAGACTGCCGCCGATCGCGGCGGAAGGCAGGCGACTGGCGGTCAGGCCGATGATGACGTAGAAGTCGTTGTCGATTTTGACCGCTCGACCGATGGGGTCTTCGTACGGAAACAGCACTTTGGCAGTCTCGCTGCCGATCACGCAGACGTTGTCGCGGTCGAGGCCGTCGCGGTCGGTGATGAACCGGCCACGTTCCATCGTCAGATGGTTGATTTCGAAATAGTCCGATGTGCAGCCGATGAATCGCACATCGCACTTGCGATCTTGAAACCGAGCCTCCTTGGAGATGTCACGCAACGGGACCGATCGAATGATCGTCGGGATCATGCGAATCCGTTCGAAGTCATCGCGCGTGATGCCGTATTCGAGAAAGAAAGCGCCCGCCGAACGCGGAGCCACCGACGCGGGTTTGACGCTCTTGACGATGATGTTCGTGGCGCCCAATTCCTTGATCTGCTGCTGAGCCTGATAGCTGACCCCTTCGCCCAGCGCGACCAACCAAATCACCGCGGTCACACCGATCAAAATGCCCAGCATCGCCAAGCCCGCTCGGAGCTTGTGCAGCATCAGGCTTTTGAAGCCGTTCAGCATCGTGCGAAGGAAACTGCCGAGCACGGTTACTGCCCACCCGGCGCTGTCGGAGTACCGCCGCCACCTTGTTGTCGGAATTGCCGCATCATTTCGTTGATCCGTTCGACCATCGCTTTGGCTTCGTCGCCAGAGATAAAGCCATCACCGTCCGTGTCGTTCTGGTCCCAACGAGACTTCATCCGGTCGTCCGCTTCGTCCTTGCTGATCTTGCCGTCGCTGTCTTTGTCTTGCTTCATGATGTCGGCGACCGTCGGCGGTTTGAATCCACCGGCCGACTTCGGTTGTCCGCCGCCAGCACCGGGACCACCGGCGGCATTACCCGCGTCGCCCGTCGCGGGTTTGCCGTCTTTCGCGACTTTCTTGTCGCCGCCGTTGCCGTTCTTCGAGGCGTTCGGATCAGTCTTGAGCGCCGCGCCGCCGAACTTCTTATTGGGATCAACCTCCGGCGCGCCGGTGCGCGGCTCTTCTTTGCGAGCCTCTTCCACGATCGCTTTCGGGTTGAGCAGCACGACGTCACCTTCTTTCAGTCCATCCTTGATCTCGAAGAGCTTGTCGTTGGTCATGCCGACGTCCAGCGTGCGGCGTTCAAATTTGTTCGGGCCGTTGACGACCCACGCATTGAACTTGCCCCCTTGTTCGACAATGCAACTGACGGGGATCGCCAGCACATCTTTCAGGTCGGCGATGAGCACTTCGACCTCAGCGGTCATGGCGGGTTTGAGACCCTCGGCCTCGCCGTCGATCTTGACGATCGTCGCATACTCTTTGAGATTCGAATTCATCCAGGTGCCCGGCTCCGGCTGGTTGGCGATGGCGATGATCTTGCCTTGGAACTCGCGGTCGCCGATCTTCACGCTCGCCGGCATGTCGAGCTTCAGCCGTTCCACCTTGGTTTCATGCACGGTCATCTTGACTTGCATCTTTTCGAGGTCCGGCAACCGCAGGATCGTTTGCGAATCGCGGACGGTCGCCCCTTCCTCGATCTTCACGGCCGACTGTCCACCAAAACCGCGACCGCCTTGATCATTGGCGTAGATCACGATGCCTTTTTGCGGAGCCTTGATCTCACAGTTGAGGGTTTGTTTCTCCAGACGATCGTGGCGGGCTTGTTCCAACTTCAACGCGGCGGTCTCGGAGCTTTTCAGGGCCCGGGAGGCTTCGCGTTTGGCTTCGAGTTCTTTCAGCACCTTCCTTCGCGAGAATTCTTGCAGCACCTTTTTGGCGGTCTTGGCCGATTCAAGTTCCAGCTTGGAGCGCTCGACGGAAAACTCATCCGCCTCGACTTGCAGGCTGGTCACGAAGCCTTTGCGAGACATCTTTCGCGTGTGCTCCAGCAGGTTTTCCGAGCTGCGGAGATTT
>CAYSHJ010000920.1:0-9365 GCA_964430385.1 uncultured Planctomycetaceae bacterium | reverse complement strand
TCCTTGGTCCGGTCGCTAGGGAGCACTTTGACCGCGACGATCTTGTCCAACAGCGTGTGCAACGCTTTGTAAACCGTCCCCATTCCGCCTTGGCCGAGTTTCGCCAGCAGCTTGTATTGCCCCAGCTCACCGAGCTCCTCTTGTTCGGGAGCGTCGTTGTGACCTTTCACCTCGGAGGCGAACGCAGGCTCCGCTCCAAACGCCTCCACCCGAGCGAGTACTTCTCGCAGCTTGGATTCGCGCTGATACGGGTCTTCGGGACTCTGGCGTGAGAGGCTGGCGACAAGGCTGTCCGTGGGTTCGCGAACTCCACTGAGCGTGTCTTGGCAGGACTCGCAGTCTTGCAAATGAACCGCGATCAGCTCGGATCGCTCGTCTTTCAATCGTCCCGATGCGTAATCGAGAAGTTCTTGAGGATCGGGACAAGTGGGTCTGGCCATCGCGTTCGTCCTCGTGTCAGACAGTGCCATGCGGACGGCAGTCGGAATGACTGCCGCGAACCAAGGTCTATTGGGATAACGCGAACTCCTGACAGAAAAATTCGGGCGACGATTTCAAGCCGCGTAAGCATACTGAAATGAGCCAGTTGTGGCTTGGAAGATTCGGGTCTTCTACGGTTTCTCGAACCGAATCGAATCACCCTGGCCACAAGGGCCAGGACTACAGATTGACCAACACGACGAATTAGCCAGCCGTGATCCGCGTCAGTCCAGAAGCCCGTCCAACTCCTGACGCAGCCGCCGCAGAACGCGAGATTTCGCTTGATAGACGGAGGCCAAAGACATGTTCTTCTCGGCAGCAATCTCCGCCGGCGGACGTTCCTCGACCACGACGCTCCAAAAGACCTGCCAAGTTTGGTCTTCGAAGTCCGCCTGCATCAGGCTCAAGGCGCGTTGTGCGAGTTCCGTCGTGAGGTCGCGAACGTCAATTTCCGTCGGCTCCTCGGAGAGTTGCTGAAGCCACCGATCAGCCTGACTTCCAACGAGTGCATCAGGACGGTCTGCCAACTTGCGGAAGTGATCGTGAATCTTGTTCCGAGTGATGGTGTACAACCAGCCGCGAAAACTGCTCGCAGGCTGATCGCCGCGAAACCGGCTCAGGCGGATTGCCAGCGACTGGAACGCTTCTTGGACCACGTCCGCCGCATCGCTCTCCTGCAATCCCGCCCGGCGTGCCCAACGATAGACCACGGGCACATATAGTCGAGACAAGCGTCGCCAAGCCTCTGGATCTTGAGCCTTGGCACGCTCCAACAGGCTGGCCGATGTCGAACTGGAAGACTCGCGGACTTGTTCGATCATCAGACAACCTCGTAATCACCATCGCAATTCACGCGGAGTCACCTTCCGCGAATTCCGGTGCATGCTGGTGATGTGTCCGTCCGAGAGCATAATGACTCGGTCGGCAATGTCGGCGATCGCGGCGTTGTGCGTGATCACCGCCGTCGTCGTACCCAGCTCTCGGTTCACACGATCGATGACCTCTAAGACGACGATGCCGGTTTGTATGTCGAGCGCTCCGGTCGGCTCGTCGCATAAGAGCACATCCGGCTGCTTGGAGATCGCGCGAGCGATCGCCACGCGTTGTTGCTCGCCGCCGGAAAGCTGAGCCGGGAAGTGGTCCAAACGATGCTCCAAACCCACCAACCGCAAAGCCTCGGCCGGCACCATTGGATTCTTGGCGATTTCCGTCACCAGAGCCACGTTCTCGCGCGCCGTCAGGCTGGGGATCAGATTGTAGAACTGAAACACAAACCCGACATGCTCACGGCGATAGCGAGTTAGCAGCGAGTCGTCATCCAGCGTGAGGTCTTGCCCGCGATACGTCACGCTGCCGGACGTCGGCACGTCCAGCCCGCCGAGAATGTTCAACAACGTCGACTTACCGCTGCCGGATGGCCCCAGCAAGACGATGAACTCTCCTTCAAACAAATCGAGATCGACGCCGCGCAGCGCATGCACCTCCACCTCGCCCATGCGGTACACCTTCGTGATACCGCGAGCTTGATAGACGCTGTGTTGGGTTGTCGAGTTGGGAATGGTTGTCGAAGTCACGTAAACTGCCTCTCGGTACGGATGGTCTCGACTTTCCAAGTCAGAGACAACGCGGAACGACTTGACTCGCGCGATCGGAGTATCAATTGGGCGTCGAACTACGGCGATACTCCACGCGGGCGAACTTGAGAGATTTCTCGCTGAAGCACAATAACCCGAAGCGTCAGCGAGGTCGTGTGTTCCGGTCCTCGCTCACGCTTCGGGTTGGTGTCAGCATCGGTCGCGAGCAGTATAAGTGCGCACGTTGTGATGTCTGGGTAGCGGAAGTCGTGAGACTTCAGCCGCTGAACTCTCACGACTTCGGCTACCACCGAGTTCACTGCGGATCTACTTAGTCCCGATTCAGATCCCAGAGTCTCACCGGGTCGTCCCTGCCGGCACTTGCCAGAGTTCGGCCGTCCGGAGCAAACGCGAGAGCGATGACGCCACTCTTGTGGCCGGAAAGCGTTGATCGTTCCTGGCTGGTCTGGACGTCCCACAGCTTCACGGTTTCATCAGCGCTGCCGGTGGCCAGCGTATTGCCGTCGGAAGAAAACGCAACGCAGTAAACCGTGCCGCGATGTCCTTTGAGGACGCCGCATTCTTTCTGCGTGTCTGCGTCCCACAGCCGTACCGTCCAATCGGCGCTGCCGGTGGCGATGGTCTTGCCGTCCGGCGAAAACGCCACGGTGAGGATTTCTTCGTCGTGACCTTTGAGAGTGCCGCACTCATTCTGCGTGGCCAGATCCCACAACTTCACGGTGTGGTCGTAACTCGCCGAGGCCAAGGTTTTACCATCGGGCGAAAACGCGACGGACCAGACGGCGTCGGTATGTCCATTGAGAACGGCACGCTCTTTCAACGTGACGACATCCCAGAGCCTCACGGTTTGATCGGCACTGCCGGTCGCTAAAGTTTGTCCCTCCGGTGAAAAGACCGCCGAGAAGACTTTGCTCGTGTGCCCGTTGAATGTGCCCCGTTCGGTGTTCGTGGTCATGTCCCACATTTTGATTTCGCCGCTGGTCGTGCCGCCGTTTCGCGCGGGACGAAACTCGCTGCCTCCGGCTGATACCAAGACTTTGTCGTCCGGCGAGAACACGACGGAGCAGACCCAATCCTTATGCCTGACCGGAGCGGGGAGTTCTTGACCACTGGTCAGGTCCAGCAACTTCACGACTCCGTATCCCGACGTAAGAGCTAACGTCCGACCGTCGTGCGAATACGCGAGTACTTCCGACGAATTCCGCTCCTTGAGTTCGGACAGCAATCGGAACTTGGTCGTCGTCTGAACAGGTGACGTATCCGGCGCGGAATCCGCCGCCAGCGACGCGCAGACCAACTCGCGATCGTTCCGAGCATACACGCTCTTGTTCGCATACGCCGGATGAGCCCATGTCAGCGGGCCTTGAGCGCGATAACCTGCCGTCGGCTCGACCAGCAAGCTGCGGCTAATTTCCTGATACCCCTGCGGCGTGAGCTTCGCCACGATGAGATGCCCCTGATGATCGAAGAGAAATGTTCGATGCCCGATCGTGTCTTCGGCCGCAAGCTGTAGGTTCTCTCCCTGCGCGCGTGCCTTTTCCCTCTCCCCCGCATCGGGGGAGAGGGTAGGGTGAGGGGGCCGAAGGGTTCGCGGTCTATCGACGACCTCCCCCTCACCCCGGCCCTCTCCCCCGATGCGGGGGAGAAGGAGATTGGCAGTGCGGACATTGATCACATGCGGTGTGAGATGTGCCGTGCCGCCTCGACCACCAACCGGCTCCGTCGAATGCCACACTTCGTCTCCCGTGGCAGCGTCGAGGCAACACAGGTTGCCGCCGCCGTCCATCGCATAGAAATGACGCTCATCGAGAAACACTGGCGTCGAAAATGTCGTTGTCGGTTGCGACCGAGTTTTCCAAACCACCGACGCGGCGGGATTCTCCGCATCCAGTTTCAGCATGAATGAGCCGCGATTCCAAGCCGTCAGGCACAACAACCGATCCTTGTGCAACACCGGTGAAGCCACGACTTGAGCTTCATCAAACGTCGTCTTGTAAGGCACCTGCCACAAGACCTTGCCGGTGGCTGGTTCCAACGCATTGACGTGATCCGCGGTCCAAACAATCGCCTGCCGGCAGCCGCCCGCAGTGATGACGATCGGAGCGCTGTAGGACATTCGATCCGGCAGTGCCTTCCAACGCTCTGCGCCGGTGTCGCGATCGAAGGCAATCACACTCGCATCGGGCTGCCCGCCGGCCGCAACGATGAGCAAATCCTCTTCAATCACTGGTGCCGGACTGGCCCCGTAGCGAGGAAAGCGAGCCTTGTACTCCTTCACCAAGTCCTTCTTCCAAACAACCTCGCCGCTGGCCGCATCCAGACAGACGAGATGATTTTGCGTGCCCAGCGTGTAGACCTTGCCCTCATGCACCGTGGGAGCTGCCCGCGGTCCGTTGCCGTATTCCATGTCCGCATAGTCGACGGGATAGCTCGACACCCACAGCAGCTTGCCCGTCGCTTCCTCGAAGCACACGACCCGCTCGACCTCCTGCGGCCGAAGCTGATGATCGGTGACGTAGACCCGCCCTTGAGCCACCACCGGCCCCGAATACCCCAAACCAATCCTCGCCCGCCAACGAATCTTCAGCCCGTTGGAAGGGAACGATTCCAGAATCCCACTCTCCCGCCACGCGCCGTCACGACTCGGCCCCCGCCACTGCGGCCAGTCATCCGCTCGCAACCCAACGGAACAGAACAGGCTCGCCATCAATACGGTGGGACAGAATTGGGAAAAGATCGTTCTCATGTTTTGTCCCACTCCTTGATCACGACGGAATGAATGTCGTCGCCGAAGCTGAAGACCGGCTCCTGCGAATGCCGCTCAAAGTGGACACCGTCCTTGCTGCGAGCCAGTCCGAGCTTGAACAGTCTCTGATCCGACTTCTCCGGTTGCTTCGGATCCTTGGCCACTCCCTTGTACTTCCCCGCCTCCACGCACCGCTGCGAGCCAGAGTAGTACATCCAAAACTCCCCGTCCTGCTGGATGACGTGCGGAGCAAAAATATGCTGATCGTCGAAGCGTCCCTTCTCCCCCAACGCCAGAGCCGGCGTCTCACTGTCCCTCCGCCACTCCTGCGGCTTGAGCCACTGCGCCAACGCGGGATCGGTCGCGACGTTCTTCTCAGCCGAGTGGATCTGCCCTTGGATCAGGTTAAGAATCAGCAGCCCGCCGATCACGATCTTCAGCCATCTCTCGGACAAACCGTTCCAATTTGCGGGGCGAATGCGGTTCATGGAAAGACTCTCCGATTCGGGACAGGAAGTCATGAGCATGGCTCGCAATTGCGACATGAAGGCCACGCGGCGACAATAACTCACCGCTTTTTCTCCGTGACGCCCCATCAAAAGAACAAACCGATGCCTAAGACGCTAGCTGAAATTGAACCTGAGGTAGAGGAACTTCAAGCGGATAGTCCGGTTGAAGGGCTCGAAAGCGAGCTATCGGATGCCACTTCTACATTGGCCAACTACGAGATTGTCTCAATCCCGGCGGACTACACACTCGAAGGCCTCACAACGAAGTGGAGGAGGAAACAACTTTTGATTCCTGGCTTTCAGCGAAAGTTCGTTTGGACCCAACGGCAGGCCAGTCGTCTCATAGAGTCTTTTCTGCTTGGTCTACCCGTCCCTGCGTTATTTCTCTACACGGATCCTGACACAGGAGCCCAACAAGTAATCGACGGCCAACAGCGTCTAATGTCCGTCGTGCAATTCTTCGATGGACAGTTTCGGAATGCCGCGATGACCGAACCGCGACTATTCAAGCTTGTCGGTCTTGGGGAGGCCAGCCCGTATGCCGGATGCACATCAAAGGATTTGGAAGATCGCCATGGAACAATGTTTGCCAAACTCAACGACGCGGTGATGCGCGCATTCGTAATCAAGCAACTTGATCCCAATGATTCGACCAGCATTTACCATATTTTTGAGCGACTTAACACGGGTGGAACCAGACTGCTTGGACAAGAGATTCGGAACTGTGTTTATCACGGCACATTGAATGAGTTGCTCTGCAAACTGAATGGAGACGTTGCATGGCGGCAGATCATCGGAGTGGAAAAATGCGACGCACGAATGCGTGATGTTGAGATGATCTTGCGTTTTGTCGCTCTGTACTTCTTCGCGAACGAATATCGCAAGCCGATGAAAGATTTTCTTTCAACATCGATGCGCATGAAGAGGAATCTTTCAGAGCAAGACTCAGCGACGTTGACAAAGTTATTTCGCGATACGTGCAACACCATTCGCAAACACCTCGGCGTGAAGCCGTTTCATCGACGAGCAGGAATGAACCCGGCAGTCTTCGACTCGGTGTTCACGACGCTCGCGAAGAATCCGGGCGAAATTCCCGTGGATCTGAAGAAACGATTCGAACAGCTTCTGACGAGCAAACAGTTCGAGGCGAACGCTTCGTATCGCACAACAGACCCAGATGCCGTAAAGGGCCGTCTCGAACTGGCTCATAAAGAGCTAATTGCAGTCAAATGAGCCTTGCCGTCTTTGAGACATTCCTGGTGTTCGCAGAGCGGGCGATGCGCAGTAAGCCTAACTTTCCCGACGATCTTGATCCGGTTGAGTTGGCGAGTGCATTCGCAAGCTATGGGGTCGTCCTTCTACATTCGCAAATGGAACAGTGCGTGAAGAAGGCGGTATCCCTTCGATGTGCCAAGTGCGCGGATCTTGAAGTGCGTTCGTTTGCCCAGTCGATCGTTGATGAGAAAACTGGAAAGTTTTATTGCAAGGCCCTTGGACTGACGGTGGACGAGACGAATGGTATCAGCCCGCTGATCGTCGTTTGATTGTTGGGCCGCTACGCAACTGATGCCTCGGCCATCGCCTTCAAGCCGAGGGATTCTCAAGCCGCACGGCTCCACTCAAGTTGTTTCAGAGGGCCGTGACCGACAATAATCTTTTGGCAACAGTCGTTGGCCGAACAAAGGAACCAGCCATGTCTGATGTGATTACTCCGGTCTCCGAAGACATCCCTTTGGACGTCGAGCGGCAATACGAAGGGGAGTGGATCGCCTGGGACTGCGAAACGCGCCAAGTGATCGCTCACGACAAAGACCCGAACAAGCTGGTCGCTCCCACGGATGAAGCGTTCAACGCCGGGCATTTGATCTATTTTCGGCATGTCCTGCCTCCCGATGCGATCATCGTGGGAGGCTTCTGAGCCATGCGTTTTCCAACGCTCGTCCGTCAGCGTATTCGGCGGCCCTTGGTCGCGTTGTATGTATCCTCGGCCGGCCGGTCCACGATGACCGACGCTCTGATCGACACCGGTGCTGATATCAGCATCTTTCCCAAGTTCGTCGCCGATCGCCTGCGGCTGAACCTGACCGGACTGCCTGAGATCGCGGTGAATGCACCGCTCGGTGGCGGTGGGAATTACCGCCTCTGTGAAGTGGAGTTGGAATTGCGTCGGCCGGGAGAAGTCTTGCGCTGGCGAACGTCCGTCGGCTTCACCGCTCACGAGATGTCGTATGCCTTTCTCGGAACGAAAGGCTTCTTCGAGTTCTTCGACTTGGCCTACAGTGCTCGCCATTTCGTCGTCGAGATTACTCCGAGCGGTGACCTGCCAAACTGAACGGCTACGCGACGGACGCCTCGCCCTTCACCTTAAAGCCGAGGCAGCGGGCGACTTCGCAGACGCGGGTGAGGCTGGCTGAGGCGTAATCGGTGGCTTCGTAGCGCTGGATTTGTTGCTCTTTCAAACCCAGCCGTCCGGGCAATTCTTATTGGCTCAGCCCGGCGGCGATGCGACCTTGGATCAGAGCCTGCGGTTGCATCCCGAATGGGATGCCAGCCATTAGCCGGTGGTTGAGTCCGCCGCGGCGGACGATACCCCCGGTTCCGATTCGAGACCAAGCCCGCATCCCAGAGGGATGCCAGATGGTTTTTGTGCTGGCATCCCTCCGGGATGCGAACACGTAACGACGGCCAACCGGGGGTGTCGCTGTGCTCGACCCTCGGCTAATTGCTTCGATCCCTTTGGGATCAATGGAAAACACCTTCGTCTTCGCGGATGCTGGAAGACTGCGATAGAATTCGGCGACACCTTTTCTTGGAGTGCGAGTGAGGTTGTCCACGACAGTCGAAAACACGATCGTCAACCGCGGGCGCGGGCCGGAGATCGCCGGGACGCGGATCACGGTGTTCGATGTGATGGACTACCTCAAACACAGGTGGCATCGGGATCGCATCGCGGCGTTGTTCCGGCTTTCGTCGCGGAACGTTCAGGCGGCGATTGACTACATCGAAGCACATCGCGACGACGTCGAGGCGGACTACCTACGGATTCTGGCGCGGCATCACGGTCATCAATACTCGCCCGAAGTGCAGGCCAAGGTTGAGCGATGCCGCGAAGCCGCGAACCGACGATTGGCGGAGATTCGCAGTCTTCGGTCTGGTGAGGTGAGTGATGCCGAAGATCATGGCTGATCACAACGTCGAAGGGCACTTGCAAGTCCTCATGACGATCTGGTCGTCGCCGGATTGGGATGATCTCTGGACCGGGCTGTCGTGCCGTCTGATGCGCGAACGCGACTATGCCGAACGAGTCGCCGCGCAGTTGCTTGATTACCTACTGGATTTGGACAACCTTCGCGGCACCGGCCGTTTGTACGTGCCGTAATTCCGCCTCAATGGGCAATGACGTGGACCTCGACGAGAAAGCGACACCATGAAATCGCGAATCGCATTCAACAGGTACCTCGTGTGGATTCTGCTCTTGGCCACGCACGGCGTCGCGCAAGCCGACGAGCCGAGGTTTGTCGATCACTCGTTGCTGATCGCGCCGGAGTTTCCTTGCACTTGGCCGAGTCATCCGTTTCCGAGGTTTCAGATCACGCATCAGCGGACGATCGGGCCGGACTCGGCGTACAACATTGATGTGCTGCTGATCGACGGCAACACCGGAACTCAGTTGGATGTGCCGCCGCACTCGGTGGCTCGGCCGGATTTGAAGCGCGAGAAGTCGGGGCCGCTCGGCTTGGCGTACACCGACAAGATCGAGGCCTGGCAGTTCGGCGGCGAGGCGTGTGTCGTCGATGTCCGCGATCTGCTCGATCAGGCTCCGAAAGGAGTCAGCCCGCTCGTAAAACGCGAGCATGTCGAACGCTTCGAGAAGCAGCATCGCAAGCTGCGATTCGGCGACGTCGTATTGTTCCGCAGCGATTACTCGGACAAGTACTACCGGGCGTTTCCCGAAGGGAGCCGCTTCATCGCCGACGCGCTGGATCGCAAGGCTCCCGGTTTTCCTGATCCCGATCCCGACTGCATGGAGTTTCT
>CAYSHJ010000919.1:0-7064 GCA_964430385.1 uncultured Planctomycetaceae bacterium | reverse complement strand
CACCTTTGTCGGATCAGCGAAGTTGAAACCAATGCGGCTGAGGTCCGTGGTCTTCTTGCCGTTGGGCGTGTAGTGAACTTGAAAGGCCAGCTTCGATCCGGCGGGGACGAGCTTGGCCATGCCGGCGGGATATCGCTGCGGCTGAAAACCGGGGACATACGCGGCCAGGAACGCGCCGTCGCCGTCAAACTTGCGGAGTTCACTCGCGGTCTTCGCGAAGACCAAAATATGATGCACGGCCGAGCGATCTCCCGGCTGCAATTCGGCGACTTCGACCCACTTGTCTTCGGTGAACTTGGGATCAACCACGAAGTATTGGTAGTGCATGACTCCCGTCGCCGGCACATCGAACGGCTTGTCGCGCATATGGACGATCAAGTCCGGCGCGCGCGGCAGTTGCCAGTCGTCGACGAATGTTTTCGCGGGCGGAATCTCGTTCGCATCGCCGAGCGGCGCGCCGGCTTTGACCCAATCGAGAATGAGTCCCTTCTCATCGTCCGGCAGGTTGCGCGCGTTGGTGAATTTGCCGTGATCGGGATTCGCGTGCCAGGGCGGCATGCGGTTGTCTGCAACGACCTCAGCGATCGTCTCCGCCCAGCCGACCACTTCGTCGTAGCTGGTCATCGCAAACGGAGCGACCTGTCCCGGCCGATGGCAATTCACGCATCGGTCTTGCAGGATGCGAGCAATCTGCTTCGAGTACGTCACGTCACTGTTCGGCTTCGGCTCGCGCACTCGGCCGATGAAGCAGCCTTCGACTTCGGTCACTGACACGCTCACCGGTTTGCCGGCCAAGAGTTCCTCGACGGCAATCTTCAAATCTTGCCGCTTGGCCGCGCCGCGTCGAAAGCCGATGCCGTCTTGATCGTCGATGCGGCCGATGTACCGAATCGTTTGCCTTTGATCGAGCACGACGACTTCCGGCGTCCGCTCCGCGCCGACCGCATCCGCGAGCTTGTTGCCGGCATCCTTAAACAACGGAAATTCAACCGGCTGCGACTTCGCCTGAGCGACCAAGTCCGCCAGCGAGTCTTGTCGATTGGCATTGATCCCCAGAATCGCGACCCCGCGTGGCTCAAACTCCTTCGCCAAGGCGTTGAGCTTCGTCACGGCCAACTTCGCTAACGGACATTCTGTTCCCAAAAACGCCAACACGATCACCGGTGTATCTTGGAATTCCGCCAGCGACACGCTCGCACCGTGCGAGTTGGTCAGCGTCACGTCCGAGACGACTCGGCCGAGTCGTTCGTTCGGTTTCGAATCCGCAGCGATCACGAAGCCCTGGACCAGCAGAGCGGCCGAAAATAGCACGGCAAGCAAGCAACGATTCATGCAAGGTTCCTGATGTCGGGTCAAATATCCAAGTCATCCACCTGACTCGCTTCGTCCATGATAATACGATATCGCTCGCCGGCGTCTTTGCCGAGGAGTTCGGTGAAAGTTTTGTCGGCGTCCAATTGGCTTTCGATGTCCACTCGCAACAGGATGCGGCTCTTGGGGTCGAGCGTCGTTTCCTTGAGCTGCTGCGCGGTCATCTCACCGAGTCCTTTAAACCGGCTGATTTCGTAGTTGCGGTTCTTCGGCAGCATGGTGAGGATTTCTTCCTTGTGAGCATCGTCGCGAGCGTAGTGCGATTCGTTGCCGACGACGATGCGGTACAGCGGCGGCAGGGCGAGGAACAGCTTCTCTTGCCGAATGATCTGCGGCATGTGGCGGAAAAAGAACGCCAACAGCAGCGTGCTGATGTGATAGCCGTCGCTGTCGGCGTCCATCAGCAAGATGACGCGGTGATAACGCAGCTTGTGAATGTCAAAGCCGGGACCGATGCCAGTGCCGAGCGTCTCGACGAGGTCGTGGATTTCTTGGTTCAGCAAGGCCTTCGTCGTCGCGAGTGATTCGGTGTTGAGGACTTTGCCTTTGAGCGGCAGGACGGCTTGCGTCTTGCTGTCTCGGCCCATTGCAGCGGTGCCGCCGGCGGAGAGACCTTCGACGATGAACAACTCGGCTTCGTCGGCCTTGTTGCTGCGACAGTCGAGCAGTTTGCCTGGCAGATTCGTTCGCTTGCCACCGGGGTTCTTGCGGCGGACTTCGGTCGCGGCCTCGCGGCTGGCTTGTCTCGCGCGCGCGGCCAGCACGATGCGGCCGATGACCGTGTCGGCCACCGACGGATTGTTATTCAACCACGTTTCGACTCCCGGCCGCACAAGGCTTTCGACCGCCGGCTGCATCTCTTGGTTGTTGAGCTTGTCCTTCGTTTGCCCTTGGAACATCGGGTCCGACAAGAACACCGACACGATGCCAACGACTCCTTCGCGAATGTCCTCGGCCGTCAGCGTGATGCCCTTCATCTTGATGTCGTGGACCTCGATGTAGTTCTTCACCGCCTTGACGATGCCCGCTCGAAAACCCGCCTCATGCGTGCCGCCAGCGTGCGTGCGGATACCGTTGACGTAGCTCATCACTCGCTCGTCGGTCGACTCGGTCCACAAGAACGCCATCTGCACTTTGTGGTTGCCCAACTCTTTGTCAATCGTGAAGAACTGCTCGTGGACCGGCTTGCGAGCGTCGTCCTGGATGATCTTTTGCAGATAGGCCGTGATGCCGTCGGGATGGAAGTACTCGTGAGTCTCGTTCTTGATCGCGTCATGAAAGACGATCTTCAGCCCGCCATGCACGAACGAGATGTCTTCCAGATGCTGCTTGATGACGTCGCTGTTGAAATGCGTGCCGCGAAAGATTTGCTCGTCCGGCCGGAAGGTGATGCTCGTGCCGCGTCCGCGAAACGGCCGCACTTTTGCCGCCGGGCCCTGTGGTTTCCCGCGCCGAAACGTCTGCTGCCATTCGTGCCCATCGCGATGCACCGTCGCAATCATTTCCTTGGACAGCGCATTGACGACCGACGCCCCGACCCCGTGCAAGCCGCCGCTACGCGCATAATTCTTGTTCGAGAACTTTCCCCCCGCATGCAAAATCGTCAGCACAACTTCGAGCGTCGAGGTCTTCGTCTTCGAGTGCTTCTCGACCGGAATGCCGCGACCGTTGTCTTGAACGGTGATCGAACAACCATCTTTGTGCAGCGTGACGTCGATCTTGTCGCACTCGCCAGCGAGATGCTCGTCGACCGAGTTGTCGACGATCTCCCAAATCAAGTGATGCAGTCCTCGCGCATCGACTCCGCCAATGTACATCGCCGGCCGCCGCCGCACGGCCTCGAGGCCTTCGAGGATTTCGATGTCTTCGCTGGTGTAGCCAGGTTTCTGTTCCGCCATGAACTGCCTCAGTCCGACGATTCGGATTTGCCGTTTGTGTCTCACATCGGTGCCGAAAGAATTGCGAAGTCGGCCGATCTAGGCAACCCAAGAGTGATGGCGCCACTCAATAGGATGCTGACGAAACCATCCGAGAGTTGCCGTCGGCGCTGGATCGCGATATCAACAAGTCCGCTCCCGTGGGACGGCCGTTTTCGAGCACGGCCAAATGAGCTTCCGCCACCAACGGCTTCCGTGATGGCTGACCAAGATGTTGAAATCACGGCCGCACCGCGGACGCCGATTTCCATCGGGCGATCGCTCATCAGAAAAACGGTCGTAGGACGTGGAAACGGAGCGGGCTCGTTTATAATGAGGAAAGACCACAATTCCGCTTGGGAGAAGTCGCCATGCCGATGCACGATTGGACCAAGGTGGAAGCCGGGATCTTTCATGCGTTTCATCACCGTTGGATTTCCGCCATCAGTGACGCGCTCAACGGAGGAAAACTGCCAGCGGATTACTACGCCTTGCCGGAGCAGGTTGCTGCTGGATTCGGACCCGACGTGCTCACCCTTCAGGGACAACCTCCCGACGAATGCCCATCCGCGGACGGCGCTGGCGGCACCGCCACGGCCACCAAGCTCCAAACGCGTCCACAGACACGCTTCGCGGCCGAGACCGATGCCGAATTCTACCGCCGGAAAAAAAGCTCGATCGTCGTGCGGCACGTCAGTGGTGATCGCATCGTCGCCATGCTGGAAATCGTGTCTCCCGGTAACAAGTCCCACCGTCATGCCTTCCGGGCCTTCGTCGACAAGGCGTGTGAACTGCTCGAACACCGCATCCATTTGTTGATCGTCGATCCATTCCCGCCCGGCCCACGCGACCCGAACGGCGTTCACGCCGCTATCTGGGAACAGATCCAGGATGCCCCGTTTCAGCCCCCCGCCGATCAGCCGCTGACCTTGGTTGCCTACGAGTGCGATCTCACGACCCGAGCCTACATCGAAACCGTCGCGGTCGGCCAGACGCTTCCGGACATGCCCCTATTCCTGGAGCCCAATGGATGTGTGATGGTGCCTCTGGCGGCGACGTATGAGACGGCATTTGCCGTCATGCCCAGAAGGTGGCAGACCGTGCTCGCACCTTCCACGGGGCCATGAATGTCTCATCTCGGGCCGCGAGAGGTCTCGCTTTTCGTTCGGTTCACTTCGCCTCTTTGACTTCGCCTTCCATCGCGGCCCAATCGACGAGTTCAATGGGCTCGCGCAGGATTTCGACGTACTCGCTGCGGTGGCTGGTGCGAATGCCTCGGCCGCCGCGGGACGTGGTCGAATACTTCATTTGTCCAAACGCGATCGTCTTGTCCGAGTTGTTGCGGACGTGCAACGTGTCGCTGGGACGGTGTAACTGCTTCATGCCGAGCACTCCGTCGCCCGTTTCGACCTTGATCCCGCGAACGCCTTTGCCGGGACCGGAAAGGACTGAAACTTCGTCGATGTCGAAGTGAATCAGTCGCGCTTTGCGAGTGACCAGAAAGACCGATTTGCCGTCGCGAATCAGTTCGACGGCGACCACGCGATCGCCCGGAACCACGCGACAGTATTTGCGGCCGTTCTTGTTGGAAGGTGTGCGTAGCGGACGCAGCGGCAGACGCATCACGTTGCCGAAGGACGTCACGACGAACAGATACGGTCGGGGCGCCGGGTCTTTCTTCCGTTCGAAATCCTCCGGCGTGAAGCGCGAGTCGGTTGTCAGCGCGGCCACGATCGTGACGCCGTCTTGCAACTTGACGTGCTTCGAAATCGGCTCGCCGTAGCCACTGCTGGCGGGGACTTGATCGATCGGCAACGTGTACGCGAAGCCGTCGCTGGCAAAGAAAATGACGGCGTCGAGCGTGCTTCCCGGTACGACCTCCAACACCGAGTCACCTTCACGCACGCGAGTCCCTTCGGCCTTCGCCAACCGACCGACGCGCTTGATCCAACCTTCGCGAGTCAGCACGACGTTGGTGTTCTCTTTGACGATGTACGCCTTCTCGTCGAACTCGGTGATCTCTTCCGACGAGCCAATCGCGGTGCGGCGTTTGTCGGGGAACTGCGTCAGCAACTCTTCGAGTTCTTGCCGGACGATGCTCCACAGCTTTCGCTCGGACTTGAGAATCTTTTGGATGCGATCGGCTTCGGCTTTCTTTTCGTCCAGCTCTTTGTGGATGTCGTCGATCTCCAGCTTCGAGATGCGATACAGTTGGAGTTCCAGGATCGCCATCGTTTGCGGTTCATCGAGCGGAAACTCTTTCATTAATTTCACGGCGGCGTCTTGTTTGCCGTCGCTGTTGCGGATGATCTTCAACGCGCGGTCCAGGCCGTGAAAGACGATCGCGAAGCCTTCCAGGAGGTGAATTCGCTTCAGCAACTGGTTGAGCAAAAACTGGAACCGGCGGCGCACGGTCTCCAAGCGGAAGTCGAGGAAGTGCCGCAGCATCTCGACCAGATTGCATCGCGCGGGAGCGAGCGCGCCTCGCTCGTCAGGGACGAGGCACGTGGCGTTGTACGCGAAGTTTTGTTCGAGCGACGAATGCTTGAAGAGGTACGCCATGACCATTTCCGGATCGGCGTCCTTTTTCAATTCCAACACGACGCGGAGACCGAGCTTTTCATTCGTCTCGTCGTTGGCTTCGAGCAATTGCGGCAACTTGCGGCTGTTGACGATCTCGCCCAGTTCGGCCATCAGCGTGCCCGTATCGACGCCGTACGGAATTGTGTGGATGACGATACGGTTCGCGACTTCATGACGCCTCTCTTTGTCGAACTTCCACTCACCGCGGACTTTGATTGAGCCGCGGCCCTCTTCGTACATCAACCGCAGCGCCGTTCGATCGGATACGATGCGGCCACCCAGCGGGAAGTCGGGGCCTTTGATGTATTTCATGACTTGTGCGACGGAGACTTCCGTCTCGCTGTCGATCAGGTGCAGGCAGCCGCGAATCAGCTCTTCGAGGTTGTGCGGCGGGATGTTGGTCGCCATGCCGACGGCGATGCCTGACACGCCGTTGGCCAGCAAATTCGGATACCGCGCTGGCAACACGACCGGCTCTTGCTTGCGAGCGTCATAATTCGGCCGCATCTCGACCGTGTCGAACCGCAGCTCGTTCATGAGCTGTTCGGCAATCGCGGTCAGCCGGGCTTCGGTGTATCGGTGATGAGCGGCCGGCAGACCCATGATCGAACCGAAGTTCCCCTGCCCATCCACGAGTGGCGAGCGCATGGTGAAATCTTGGGCCATGCGGACGAGCGCATCGTACACCGCGATGTCGCCGTGTGGGTGATAATTCGCCAGCGTCTCGCCGATGATTCCCGCACACTTCCTCGGCTTCGACCCCGACAGCAACCGCAACTCCTCGAACATGACGTACAGGATGCGTCGCTGCACCGGCTTCAGCCCATCGCGCACGTCGGGCAACGCGCGCGACATGATCACCGACATCGCGTAGTTGAGGTATCGTCGGCGAGTCTCTTGGCTGATCGAGACATACTGCAACTGGCCGTCGTCTGCCGAGCCGTTGCCGGCCTTAGCCACTTGATCCGCATCGGTCGAACGGCGATCTCGATCTTCGTCATCAACGTCCGTGTTGCGTGGCAAGAGTGGTTCTCCCGTTTGTCGTCCTACGTTTAAGGACTGGTCCAAGAACAAGATCGTGTTGATCAGCCGGAACGCGCTAGCGTCCGGTTCAGTTGGAGACGCACAAACCGGACGCTAGCGCGTTCCGGCTGATTTCAGACAAATCACGGTGTTGTTCTTGGACAGGTTCTA
>CAYSHJ010000918.1:0-4587 GCA_964430385.1 uncultured Planctomycetaceae bacterium | reverse complement strand
AACGACCACATCGATGGCGGCCGTAACGACGACTTCCTCAACGGCGGCGCCGGCAACGACAGTATCTGCGGCGATCATGGCAACGACTCGATCCTGGGAGGCGCGGGCGACGACACGATCAACGGCGAAGACGGTGACGATGTCATTAGTGGTCAGTCGGGCAACGACTTGCTGGGCGGTGGCGACGGCGACGACACAGTCAACGGTGGCATTGGCAACGACATCATCACGGGCGGTGACGGTGATGACTCGCTGCTAGGTAGCGATGGCAACGACATCGTCCTCGGCGACCAAGGTGACGACCTGGTTAATGGACAATCCTCGACCGACACATTGGCCGGTGGCCAAGGCGATGACACGATCATCGCGGCGGCTGCGGGCGAGATCAACGAGACCTTTGTCTTGAGTGCCGAACTCCTGGCGGCCCTCAACTGTGTTTGACCGGTTGAGGCCAACCGGCCTCCGGAAATCTTTGGGGCATTCACAACGAGACCCGGCTTCGGCCGGGTCTTTTTTTTGGCTCTCCGCCATTCGTCTTGAAAACGCAATTGTGAGCCGCAGGGCGCTAGCCGCGGGTGCGTGAAATCAACCCGCGGCTAGCGCCTTGCGGCTCACCGGACACAGAATTCAACAGGGTTGGCGGAGAACCCGATTTTGTTGAAGAAGGACGCTTTCTTCCGCCAATTCTGAATTCTGCGGTGCCTGACCCCGACCGGGATTCGTGACACGCAACCCCATTGCTGAATGCGAGGTTGCGGCTCAATTCGCGCGCCGTCTGCGGAGTCATACCGGCGCGATATTTTCGGCCCGATCGCTACGACACAAGCAAGCCGTGTCATCGGAAAACTCGGCACAGCCCTCAATCTGGGGTGAGGGCTGTAACGGCAGTACGGGTTTTGACCAATGTCCGGCAAATAGCGATGTTGGCAGTTCTGCGTGCGCTCCAAGTTTTTAGAAACTAACGCTGTGCATATGCCGTTTATTCGGGAGGAACGAACTCTGTCGCATAGTCGGTGCCGGAGGTGGATTCGGCAAAAGGCAGAGAAACCTCAGGACCGCATTTATCCGGGAAAGGATTACCCGCCGTGTCATTCAAATCTTGGCTACATTCGTTAGGACGGAACCCTCGTCGGCCACGTACCGATGTGCTGCCAGCGGCGGTTGAACGTATGGAAGACCGCTCGCTGCTGTCCGTGGCTGCGTTGTTCGTAGGCGGCGAGCTGTTTGTCAGCTCGGACGGAGGTGATAGCATCACGATCCGTCAAAACACGCTGGGTCGTGTCGAGATTCTCGCGAATGGCGCGGTTCTCGGAACGGCACCGAATCAACTCACCAGCGCGGTCACGTCGATCGTCGTCAAAGGTGGCGATGAGGCCAACAATATCGACCTCAACGCCGTGACCAACACAACCTATCCGAGCCTCACCAGCATTAGCATCGATGGGGACGACGGGAACGATGTGATCTTGGGTTCGCCATTCTACCCGGACAGTGTCACGGCCGGCGATGGGACCGACAGCATCGACGGACAGGGTGGCGACGACACCCTCGACGGTGGCGATGGAGATGACACGATCCTGGGACAGGATGGCAACGATAGCCTGATCGGCGAAGATGGCAGCGACAGCCTCACGGGTGCCGCCGGCAACGACACGATCAGCGGCGGAAACCACCGTGATGAGATCAGCGGTGGTGACGGCAACGACTTGCTCGACGGAGGCGATAACTTCAATGAGTTTGATACGGCTGGCCAGCCGCTTCTTGAAACAGTCAGTGGCGGGCTTGGCAATGACACGATCAGCGGCGGCGAGGGCAAGGACTTGCTCAACGGTGATGCCGGCGACGACTCACTGCTGGGTGGTTCAGCCAACGATGTCCTGTCGGGCGGAGATGGCAATGACACAATGCTTGGACAAAACGGAGTCGACACGCTCAACGGCGGCGCCGGCAACGACTTTCTGAACGGCGGGACGGGCAACGACAGTGTCTCGGGTGAGCTGGGTAACGATACCGTCAACGGTGCCGCCGGCGATGACTTGGTGCGCGGGAACGAAGGGAACGACCTGCTGTATGGCGGAGCTGGAAAGGACACGTTGGCCGGCTTCCTGGGCGACGACACGTTGTTCGGTCAAGGAGGCTACGACTCGTTGAACGGCGGCGCAGACATCATCTTCCAAACCCAGCCCAATGGAACCGTGACAGTTGTCGTCACGCCGGGTGGCGGTCTCGACAGCCTGAATGGCGGCGATGGCAACGACGTGCTTGATAGCGGTGATCCGATTCCTGAACCCACGCCTGTGACGATTACGGTGTCTAGCGGCGCAGTGGCGGAAGGCAATGCTGGCACCACGAACCTTCCCTTCACGCTGACGTTGTCGGCGGCGAGCTTCTCGCCCGTCTCGGTGGTCGTCTCGACCTTCGATGGCACGGCGACCGTCGGCAGCGATTACACGGCCGTCAATCAGACCGTGGTCTTCGCGCCAGGAACGGTCACTCAGACCGTGACCGTGTCCCTGGTGGGCGATGCGACGAATGAAATCAACGAGACTGTCCGGCTGGTGCTTAGCTCGCCGGTGAATGCTCGCCTGCAAAATCAAGAAGGGACCGGCACGATCACCAACGACGACGCGCCTCCGCTCGTCCTGTTTGCCGCCACCTTTGGACTACCCGGCACCCCAGCGCAACTCTTTTCGGTGAATCCGACCACAGCGGCAGCCACTGCCGTCGGGCCGATGAATGTGTCGTCTATTCACGACATCACTCTAGACGCGGCTGGAAACATTGTCGGTTATAGCCAGAACGGACCGTTCCTGTTCACCACTAATCCCTTCACGGGGGCGAGTACTCCCACGACATTCGTGAACGGCTTGCCGGCGGGTTTCAACATCGAAGGTGACATGGCGTTTGATACGGTCAACAACCAGATCTACTACATCACCTTCATAGGCACGGGAAATCCAAATCTCTTCCGTATCGATCCCAATTCAGGCTTTGTCACGGACGTGGGGGAAATCACCGTCGCTGGCGGCAACTTGGCCGCGAACGGCGACAGCGTCGAGATGGATTATTTGGCGATGCGAACTGGGACACTGTTCTGCGTGGTCGGCGGCGACATCACGGGCACGAACGCCAACTTCGACGATGCGTTGTTCACGATTGATCCGCTCACCGCCGTAGCGACTCGGGTCGGCCCGCTGGGGGTAGACATCGTGCCGCTCGGCGGTGCGTTGGAGTACGATGCGGCGAACGACAGATTCTTATTGATCGACGCCAACAACGGTAACCTGTTCAGTATCAGTCCGACGACTGGGGCGGCGACCTTGATTGGCTCAACCGGCTTGGGCATCGCCACCGACCCGGCGACCGGATTGACGTTCGCTCCGCGGCCCGCTCAGGCTCCACGAAACGTGTCCGTGAACAATGTCACTGTCACGGAAGGGGACCAAGGCACGCAGACAGTCACCTTCCAAGTGACCGCTCAACCGGGCGCGGGGCCCGTCACCGTGAACTTCACCACGGTGGATGGTACGGCGACCGGCGGTACCGATCTCGACCCTGGTCCAGGAGTGGCCTTGGGAGTCGGCGTAGACTATCTGACGACCTTGAACACGCTCACCTTGGGCGGTGGCAATCCGTTGTCACAGTCCGTAGTCGTCACGGTCAACGGCGACTACCAGTTCGAGTCGGACGAGACATTCTTCCTGCAACTGACGAGCGCCACGGGAGCGGTCATCACCAACGGTTCCGGTGTGGCGACGATCGTCAACTTCGATCCGCTCACTGGGAACGACGCGCAGCCGCTGGGCGACACGCTGCTGGGTAACACGGGCAACGACACGCTCATCGGTGGTCCTGCGGCCGACTACCTCAATGGCGACGGCGGTAACGACTTGATCTTCGGCAATGATGGCAACGATACGGCTCTGGGCGGGAGTGGTCCCGACACGATCAACGGCGGAGCTGGCAACGACTCGATCAATGGTCAGGGTGGACCGGACGTGGTCAACGGCGGTTCTGGAGACGACATCGTCCAGTGGGAAGGAGCAGGCTCTGGCAACGATACAGTGTCCAACGAATCGGGTGCGGACGGGTTACTGGTCGACCTGACAGGAGCGAACAACGTGGTCACGGTCAGCCAGACACCGATTCCGCTGGGTGGCACCGTCGGCACGATGCAGATTACGGAAGGAACGTCCACGGTCACGCTGGATCCGTCGATGGGTCAAGCCACGATTGAAACCGACGGTGCCGACGACAGCGGTGGCGACGACACGGTGACGATCGGCGATTTGGATAAAGTCAATCGTATGTCGCTGACGGTTCGCGGTGGCAGGGGCAACGACCTGGTCAATGCCACCGGAGCGAATACCGGCTTGGTGCGGATCCGCATGGAAGGTGGCGACGGCAATGACACACTGATCGGTGGCAATAACAGTGACACGCTGGTGGGCGAGGCGGGGATTGACCGCTTGAAAGGTGGCGCGGGCAACGACGTGGCGATCGGCGGTGCGAGCATCGATTCGATCAGCGGTGAAGGTGGCAACGACACCTTGATCGGTGGCGACGGCAGCGACACGCTGATAGGCG
>CAYSHJ010000917.1:0-3045 GCA_964430385.1 uncultured Planctomycetaceae bacterium | reverse complement strand
TCCAGAAATCTCAAGGCACTCTTTCTTAGCGGCAGCCCATTAACCGACGACGGCATGGCCCATCTCAAGCGATTTTCCACCCTCCAGAACCTGTCCGTCTATTCGCCGACGGTGACCGACAAAGGACTCGCGGCACTCAGTGGGATGAAGTTACAAGGGTTGGGCATCGGCGGCCTCGGCATCACCGACGCGGGCATGGAGCACGTGCGGGGTTTTGTCGATTTGCAGTCACTCCAACTCAACAATACCTCCGTGGGCGACGCCGGCCTGGTCCAACTGAAAACGCTCCCTGCGCTGGGCCAATTAGGCCTCACTGGAGGCAAGTTCACCGACCGGGGTTTGAAAACCTTGGCCGAATTTCCGAAACTTTTTTCATTGCAACTTGGCGGCTTGCCGATTACGGACCAAACTCTGGCTGCTGTGAAGGATTGCAAGGGTTTGTGGGCTTTGAATTTCTACGACGTTGATTACAAGGTGACCGATGCTGGTCTGGCCCATCTGACCGGCCTGGACAACTTGGTTCACTTCGAACTCGTCAAATGCGCCGTCACCGACGCTGGGTTGGAAACCCTGGCCAAACTGAAAAAGCTCAACCGGATCAATCTGATAGAGATCCAGGCGACCGAAGCCGGGGTGAAGAAACTCGCCGCCGCTCTCCCCCAATGCACGATCCTTTCCGATTACGGCACGTTCGGCCCCGGGCAATTGCCGTCCGATCCCGACCGCGCCGCCGCCGAGTGGGTGCTGTCGATCGGCGGGACGATCAAGATTCGGGAGCACGGCGAGGAACGAGAGATCAAAGCCGCCAGCGATCTTCCCGCCGGGGCGTGGGAATTGACGTATGTGGAAGTGCATCGACATCTAACAGTGACTGAAGCGGGGTTGGCGAATTTCCGAGGCTGCACGAATATCGAACACCTTGGTCTTTTTACTACCGGTGTCACCGACGCCGGTTTGGTCCACTGTCAGAATTGCAAACGCCTGACTTACTTGTCCCTGTTGGGGCATCAGGTGACGGACGCCGGGCTGATCCATTTCAAAGGCCTCAACCACTTGACGAACCTCTATCTGGGTGGAACGGCGGTGACAGACGCTGGTTTGGTCCACTTCAAGGATTGCGACAAACTTACAGACCTTGAGTTGACCGGACTGCAGCGGGTAACCGACGCCGGTCTGGCACACTTTCAGAATTGCAAGGCATTGAGATACCTGAGCCTGGAAAGTGCGTCTGGATTTACAGATGCCGGCCTAGCTCATTTCCAAGGCTGTAAGGAATTGAGGCAACTCCTTCTCTCGCACACCCAAGTGACCGACGCCGGACTGGCCAATTTCCAGGATTGCCAGAACCTCGTAGGGATCGACTTGAATTACACGCAAGCAACCGATGCCGGTTTGGTCCACCTCAGAAACTGCCCGAGCCTGAACACCCTCTCGTTGGGGAATACCTCGGTGAGCGACGCGGGGCTGGTCGATCTAGTGCGACTATCGAGTTTGGGAGGCGTAGGTCTTCAAAACACCCGTGTTTCCCTGTCCGGGTTTGAACAACTCAAAGCCGCACGGCCGGATTTCAAGTTCAACGGGTCCTCCTGGTCCGAGCCAAACCGCACGGTCGCCGAAAGCGTGCTGGCGTTGGGGGGCACGGTCGAGATCGGCACGCCGGGCGAACCGGAGTCGCGGCCCGTCCCCAACGTCGCTGAGCTACCCGCCGACTATTTCCAGGTGCGCCGCGTCTCGCTCGCCGGCGTCGAGAAGCCGCTCGAAAAACTCCCCGACCTGCTGTCCCAGTTGAAGTACCCGAAGTTCGACCAACTGGAACGCCTCGACCTGTCGGGGATCGCCGGGCTGACGTACGAATTCTTGAAACCGATCCACGGCCTGCGGGAACTGAACCTCGCTAACGCCGGGCTGACCGACATCAAGCTGGCCCAACTGCCGCAGCTCCCGACGCTGCAACGCCTGGTCCTCGACGGCAACGACATTCGCGGGCCGGGCCTGGCGTCCCTGAAGGAGCAGCCGGAACTGATCGAAGTGAGCCTGAAGCAGACCAATGTCACCGCCGCGAAAATCGACGAACTGAAACAGGCCTTGCCCAAGTGCCGCATCGAATGGGACGGCGGCGTGATTGAGCCGATGGCCGCGCCCTGAGCACCGATAACAACGGTGGAGAGAAATGGCCTTGCGACTGTCGAGTCGCGAACGACTCATTCAAATCGGAGCCGACGAAGATTTCCTGGGATCTCATCCGTATTTCGGGATTCTCAAGAAACGACCCATTGATGACCGACGGACTTCGTCCCAGATTCTCGTCCGTTTTTCGACGCACGATTTGCGTGCCGAGAACTCCATACGTTTCTTGGGAATCGCGCTCGATTGGATGATGGCCGTTGAAATGGCTTCAAGGGCAGCGCATCAAAGCAACGTTTTTTGAGACTGGTTGAAATGGCCGCACGCGACCCGATTGGTGTTAGGCCGCGCGCGAGATATCATGGCGCTTGTGAGACCGATGTGGAGACAATGACGTCACGTGATTCGCCCACGAAACAGCGGTGGCGTAGCAGACATCGTCGCGGATGGGATCAGTCACACAAGTCGTGCTAGGCCGCGCGCGGCTCACTTTACTGTTCGGCGGATCGAGAAGACGACTCTTTCAACGGAGGCCAGAATGCGCAATCTGTTCCAATCAGGGGCGGGGTTCTTCATAATCGCGGGGCTATGCTTTCTGGCGGCCGCGATCACTGCCGTTAGGTACTTCTTGATGACCGGCAATTGGTTCGCAAAATCCTCCGGAGGGACGGTGGCCGTCGGACTGGTGATATGCATCCTTGGGATCTTGGTCAGGAGCAAGTACACCAAATGAGCGAATGATGGATTGTCGATGCTCGGGGACGCAATGGCCCGCCGAACCTCTATATGGCCCCACTCTGTCAACAGAGCGCACCGCGAACGCGGTGAGGAATTTGGAAGTTCTTGTCCTCACGAAGTCGGTTGACAGAACACTGAGTTGGAATGGGATGCGGGTCGCTACGGGGTGGCTTCTGCAAACGG
>CAYSHJ010000916.1:0-12009 GCA_964430385.1 uncultured Planctomycetaceae bacterium | reverse complement strand
CGCCGAAATCATCGCCGCCAGACTCGGATGCTCCGGAGTCCGGATTCTCGAATGCCCCGCCGTCATTGACGGACCAATCGTCGTTCGAGGCAGCGCCGCTGTCGGCAGGCGGGTGCGGCTCAGCGGCTGAGGCGGAGTGGTCCCAATTCGACGACGAGTGGCTGCGGAAGAAGGAGTCATACAGATAGCTGCCCGCCGCGGCACCGAAGAGTCCGGACAGAAAGCTCGATCCCCAGCCGCCGCCACTCCCCATCATCGGGCCGGCACCGTATCCGCCCGCTCCACCTCCAGACATGGCTCGGAACAAAGCTCGAATGACGAGGAACGCGATCAACACGATCACTCCGAAGACGATCCACCCCATGATTCCGACCCCCTCTTGCTCAGGCTGCGGACGCTGTTCTGGCCGCGAATGGAATGGCGCGGTGCGTGGTTCCGACGGAGTCTTGTTCGGAGCCGTCGCCGACGAAGTCGCGTGGGCCGCGAACCGATCCTGGAGGTACTTCAAGCCGTCGATCAGACCCTCGTCGAACTGCTTGTTGTCGAACCGCCGCTTGATGAGCTTCCACAATGCCTCGCGGTCCTGTTCGGTAAATGTCGATTTGCGAGTCGACTCGTTGACGCCGACTTTGATCATCGGGGGCTGTCGGCAAATCAGCACGAAAACGCCGTTCACACGCTCGGTCTGGGCACGCTCTTTCAGCCAATCTTTAAAGAACGTCTCGGCGCCCACTTGCTTCAGGCGATCCGTGCGGTCATCCGGGATTTTGGCGAACGTCTCGATGCGGACGTCTTTGCCGTGCCGCGAGTGCAGATCGTTGATCAGTTTCACGGCCTGTTGCTCGTGCTGCTTGTCGAAGAACTCGCCGCCGTCCGACAGGCCGCGCTGAGCGAACGCGTTCGCGGCCGAAAGAGTCACGAGGCCAAATGCGCAGAGCGACAGCAAAGCTCGCCAGATGTTTGTGAACATGATCGGTGTCCTGTTTGTCGCTGAAGGGTCTTTGATCGTGACTGATGTGCGCCATACGTAGCCGAGTCGCTCCGCGACTTGGATCAGCGTCGCGGAGCGACGCTGCTACGTTGTGGACGAAGTCCACATTAAGGAAGATTCTTGCATTTGATGTCTTCTGAACAAGAGGTCTTCGCCGGTGATCACGGATTCTTGTTGGCCACGTACACGCTTCGGCCACCGACAAACGTCTGCTGAACTTGAATGTCGGCAATCTCGTTGACTGGGCATGTCAAGTAGTCTCGGTCGAGCACAATGAAGTCAGCGAGCTTGCCCGGCTCGATCGAGCCCTTGTCTGGTTCGGCGAACATCACGAAGGCATTGTTCGTCGTATAGAGTCGCAAGGCTTGCTCGCGAGTCAGTGCTTGCTCGGGATGCAACGGCTTGTCCGCCCAACGAGGTTGTCGAGTCAGCGTGATCCACAAACCGAGGAACGGGTTGTACGGGTTGATCGACTTCAGGCTGTCGAACTTTTGCATGTGGTCCGAGCCACCGCCGACAACGACTCCTTGCTCGAACAGCGTGCGATACGGCTGAAAGTATTCGGTGCGCCGCTCGCCGAACTGCTTGAGCAACGTGGCTCCATCCAGCCGCAGCCACGCGGGCTGCAAGTCGGCGACAATGCCGACCGCCTGCATCCGGTCAATCGCTTCGCGACTCATGAAGTTGCAGTGCGTGATGCACGGCCGATGATCGCGCAAAGGCAACTCACGATTGATCGACTCGTAAGCTTCGATCAACGCATGCACCGCACCGTCGCCGACCGTGTGTGCCGTGAACTGAAAGCCGTTGTCGAACGCCAGCCGCGCGAGCTGCTTCAACTTGTCGGCCGGGATGTAGAGCAAACCACGATATTCCGGATCACTGATGCCATAGATCGTGCTCACGCCCCACGGTTCGCGCATGTACGCGCTGCCGGTGAGCATCCCGCCGTCGAGATACGATTTGACGCCGCGCAGCCAGAGCCAGTCGTTCTTCGCGTGCAGCGGATGCTTGGCCGCTTTCTCCAATCGCTTCGTGATCTCGTCAATCGTGCTTTGGGCGTTGACGCTGTACGACAAGAAGACTCGGCAGGTCAGAGACTTTTCGGCGAACAGCTTCTCGTACAAGCGAACGGCATCATCACCGGCGTCGCGATCGGCGACGCTCGTCAGCCCAACGGCGTTGTAGGCCGTGAGCATTTGCTTCAGGCGATCGAGCCGTTCGGCTTCAGACGCGGACTTCGACTGGCCCTTCGTTTTCACGAGTCGTGTGCAACTTCGCAGGATGCCGGTCGGTTCGCCGGTCTTCGGGTCGCGTTCGATGTAGCCGGGCTGACCGTCGGTGATCGTGAAGTCTTTGTCGATGCCGCTTTGTTGCAACGCCAGCGAGTTGACGGCCCCGTCCGGCCCGGTGCGGAAAATCACGGGATTTTTCGGCGACACCTGATCCAGTTCGTGCCGGTTCGGGAATCTTTGATCGCGCAGTCGCGTGACGAATACCTGCGACACCACGATCCAATCGCCGTCGTCAAGCTGGTCTGCGCGTTGGCCGATGTACTTCAAGACGTCGGCGATCGTCTGCATCTCGGGGACCGGATGATCGAACTCGTACATCGACGCTCCGGTCGCATGCACGTGCGAGTCCATCAGTCCCGGCAACACGGTGCGGCCATCCAGATCGAGCAGCGTCGTTTTCGGCCCGGCCAGCTTCAGGATGTCTTCATCCTCGCCGACCGCGACGATCCGCTCGCTACGCACGGCGAAGGCTTCGACGACAGAAAACTGCGGATCAACCGTGACTACCTTCGCATGATGCACGATCAAGTCGGGCGGTTCATTCGCGGCGAGAACGGTCGTGAAAATCACGACGAGAATTGAAGAGGTCAGCATCGTTCCTGTTCCTTTGTCGCAGTCACCTCTCCGCGAAAATACGGTTACGACACTTTCTGCACACGTCCGGTCTCGGCGGCGCGGTAACAGGCAAAGACCGTTTGCAACGCGAGGAGGCTGTCGGCTCCGGTCAGTGGCGGCGGTTCGAGATCTTGTGCGGCTCGGACGCACGCCCGCACCAACGGCGTGTAGCTGGACTGATCGGCCGGGCCGTCGTGGCGCTTGACCTGCGGCGGCGTGTCCTTTGTGCTGTACCACTGCAATGGTTCGCCGCCGTGTGGTTCGATTTGCACCCAGCCGTGCGAGCCCCAGATCTTGATGTGCGAGTGGTAGCCGCGATCGAGGTAGTAGCCGCTGGTGATCGTGCCGAAAGTGTCGTTCTCGAAACGCAAGGCCATCGCCGCCGAGTCCTCGGCCTGGAGCGGCTGACCCCCGACGATGCCGGTGAAGCCGGCCGCCTCGACGATCTTCAAACCGGTCAGGTAGATGATCAGATCGATCCAGTGAATGCCGAGCCACATCAGATGTCCGCCGCCGGAGCGAGCGCGATCAGCAAACCACGACTGGTGATAGGCCGGGCTCTTGAGCCGCGTTTGGTCGGCGATGATGTGCAGCTCGCAGCCGTAGATCTGACCAATCTGGCCGGCGCGAATCAGCTTTCTCGCCGCTTGCACCGTGCCGAGCAGGCGGTTGGCTAACGCCAGCATCAGATGCCGGTGTTTCATGTCAGCCAGCCGCGCGAGCGACTCGAAATCCGCAGCCCGGACGCACGACGGCTTCTCAGCAAGCACATGGCAGTTGGCTTCCAGCGCCGCTTGAATGACCGGCGGCGCCTGCACCGCTTCCAGCGTCACGAGCGCCAGCGTCGGCTTGTGATCGGACAGGGCCTTGGCATGGTCACGCTCGAAGTTCTTCAGCTTCGCGCCCAGTGTCTTGCGCGCTGCAGCCTCGCTCGCGCCACTGGGGTCCACCACCACAACCGACTCCGCTTCGACGATCTCGGCCAGGCCCGAGAGATACGCATCCAGATGAGCCCCACCGGTATTGGTGAGTACGGCAACGGTGATCCCAGGCATGTCTTGCTCCGCGCGAAGAAGGAACGGCTTGTGACGGCCAGATCATCTTCGCCGATCCGGCCGCGATCGTGAAGCGGCGAAGCCTGTCGCCCGACCCGTTGTGGGTCGGATGCTTTGGATTTGGCGACATTTCCACAGAAGCTTTGAATCGTCCGACCCACAAGGGGTCGGGCTACAGTTTGCCTAACACGACGAATGAGCCAGCCCTGAACGGACTGCTTGTGGTAATTGCCTCGCGGTGATTGAATGAGCCGAGCAGTCCCGGCGATTCGTCCGATGGATGCGAAGCCGTATTGGACGACGGTTCCGTTCTTGTATGGTTTGTCCCGCTCGGCAGCGGGATTGATTCCGGCCGTGACTCGGAGGAGCGTGGCGATGCAGGAATTACTTTACACGTCGGCACCGCGCGGGCTGAAGCCGGGCAGTCGCGGCTTCTGCACGGTGCTGAGCACTCAAGGCATGGTGGCTCCGCTGGCGGCGGCGCTGGAGGCGTTGAGCGGTTATCGTCCGGTATTTCCCATCGGTCATGCTCGCGTCGCGGAGAACCCGGTTGTCTATTCCCACCTTAAGCGGCAAGTGGCGGGCAAGTCATGGTACGTGCTGTCGCGCATTGCTGATTATGGACTCGACTATTCACAGCGCACCAACAATCTGGCGCACCACTTGGTGCTCGACAAATCCGAACTCCCCGCCGCCGGCCCCGCGAGCCTTTTCCGCGTGTCAGGCATCATGCGTGAGTCGTGGGAGGGCGAGCCGAAGATCGTCCCGCCCAAGCCAGTTTCCAGACAACCATCCGCGCCGAGCGGCGTGTGTCAGGCTTGGAAAGAAATGACCGGCGACGCGGGCTGGGCTGGAGTCTTGGCCGAGAGTTTTCTGAAAGACCCAAACCGCCCGGTGATCCTGCTCTTTGAACCGGGACAAGACCTGCGGCCCCTGATCGACGAATCCCTTTCTTTGCTCCCGGCCGAGCGTCGTTGGGACGTCACCTTCAGCACCTACTTCACCGGCGCATCGCAAGGCATCACCTGTCTGTGGCGCGGTATCCTAAACGGCTCGAAGGAGGCCACCGAGTCGCTGCGATTCGTCAACGCGCTGCGGATCGACCTGAGCTCCACCGACATCGGCCGCGCCAAAGGCGGCGACTTGGTCGAAGCGGCGCGAGAAGGGATTCGACCAACCGCACGTCCGACATTATCTCCAATCCAAACAGCGTCTCGTGAGCAGCAAGAGCAGCGAGTTGTTTTGAGGGACGATGTTGACGAACCGACGGTTTCCCAAGCGTTTTTTGAGGCCGAGGACACGGAGAGGTACGACGCCCCGGTCGTCAACCACGATCACTCCCAAGCTCCGCCGCGTTTGACGCGATCAGCGTTCCAATTCGCCAAGGCTGGGTGTCAGATAGACACAGATGCTCCGGAAGTCCGCACATCGCGTGCGCGGCGATTCATCATCCTTCTTTTTATCGTTCTCCTGCTTGGTGGCGCCGTTGTCACAATTATTGCCCTCAATTGGCAGCGGCTTGGACTGCCGAATTCTGCCAACACGGATGGCGAGAGTTCACCAATTGCGTCTTCAGAGAAGTGGAACTGCCTACGTTTTGCGTGCGCTGGCTTGTGCATTGTGACATGCTTAATCTGGAGTGCGTAAAGTGTTGAATGCGATTTCCAATCGTCTTTATATCTGCTAAGCAGCATGAGGTGGCAGCGCCGAACCAGCCGCTTGAGGAACGGGTCAAACGGCTCGAGGCGATCGTCGCGAAGCGACGCTTGGCGCGGCCGGCTCACGTCCTCGTGCTATGAGGTTGTCGATGAAAAGGTGACTTCGTGAAACAGTCCTTGTGCATGTTTGCAGTTTTGTTCGGTGGCTGGATTCTTGGTGAGCCGGAATCGCACGTGACCGCTGCCGACTGGGGAAAAATCAAAGGCCGCTTCGTCTTCGACGGCGAGCCGCCAAAACGTCCGGTCTTACAGATCAATAAAGACCCTGAGTTCTGCGGCCAGCACGAACCGCGCTCGGAAAAACTGGTTGTGAATCCCGACGACCGAGGCTTGGCGAATGTCATCGTGTGGCTGGACACGAAGCCTGGCGACAAAGTGGCGATTCACGAGTCGTACGCGAAGGACGCGAAAGCGTCGATCAAACTTGCCAATCAAGGTTGCCGGTTCGATCCGCACATTTCCGTGCTGCGAACCGGTCAGACGTTGCGGATCGAGAACCCGGACCTCGTCGACCATAACACGGCGGCGGGGCTTAATCGCAACACGCCATTCAACTTCGTGACGCCGTCAGGCCAACACGCGGAGTTCGCGAAGTTCGACAACGCCGAGAAACTGCCGACACAAATGCAGTGCTCGATCCATCCCTGGATGATCGGCTGGTTGGTCGTGAAGGATCATCCGTACGTCGCCGTCACTGACGAGCGTGGCCGTTTCGAAATCAAGAACCTTCCGGCTGGCGAGCTTACGTTCGTTGTGTGGCAAGAAGAATACGGCTTTGTCGCTGAAGTGACCCGCGCGGGGAAGCCGGAGTCCTGGAAACGCGGCCGAGTGACGATCAACGTCACGCCCGACGGAGTCGATTTCGGCGAGGTCAGGGTTCCTCCACCAAAGTAACAACGTCGCTTCGTTGTCGCGGCGGGCTTGTCTGTTTAGAACTGTCACCCGTTTCGTTCACACTCACGGGTCGCGGCGGGTTCCGATCAGGCCCAGCGGTGTCCGTTTTCTCTTTCAACTTTGGGAGGCACTTCCATGACGAACCCCACACAAGCAACGTCACGTCGCGAATTCATGAAAACTTCTTCCGCCATCGCGTTGTCGGCCGGAGCGATCGCACAGCTTAGTCTTTCGTCCGGCGTGTTCGCGGCCGGCGACGATGTCATCAAAGTTGGCCTGATTGGTTGCGGCGGTCGCGGCACCGGCGCAGCTCAGCAGGCGCTTAGCACCGAGGGCAACGTCAAGCTGGTCGCGATGGGCGATGCCTTCGAGGATTCGCTCAACGGCAGCTTGAACAGCCTCGCGAACCACTTTAAGTCTCAAACTGGCCGCGTCGCTGTCGACAACGATCACAAGTTCGTCGGCTTCGACGCCTACAAGCAAGTCATCGACAGCGGCATTGACCTCGTGCTTCTCGCCACGCCGCCTGGCTTCCGTCCGCCGCAATTCGAGTATGCGGTTCAAAAGGGTATCCACGTCTTCATGGAGAAGCCGGTCGCCGTCGATGGGCCGGGTGTCCGCAAGGTGCTCGAAGCGGTCAAGGTCGCGAAGGAGAAGAATTTGAAGGTCGGCGTTGGTTTGCAACGGCATCACCAGGACAACTACCTAGAAACGCTGCAACGCATCCACGACGGCACGATCGGCGAGGTGGTCGCCATGCGGTGTTACTGGAACAACCCCGGCGTTTGGGAGCCGCGTCTGTCGCGCGACCAAGCCAAATCCGAGATGCAGTACCAAATGAAAAATTGGTATTACTATAACTGGCTCTGCGGCGATCACATTTGCGAGCAGCACATTCACAATCTCGACGTGTGCAACTGGATCAAGCAGGGGCATCCGGTGATGGCTCGCGGCATCGGCGGCCGGCAGGTGCGAGTCGACAAGCGATATGGCGAGATTTACGACCACTTCGCCGTCGAGTTCAAATACGCCGATGACACGTGGATGTTCAGCCAATGCCGGCACCAACCGAATGTCTGGAACAGTGTCAGCGAGTACGCTCAGGGGACGAAGGGCACCGCCGACGTCAGCGGCGCGTCGATTTCAGCCGGATCCGAGAAGTGGAAGTTCCGCCGCGACAAGTCGGGCACGCGAACCGACCCGTACCAAGTCGAGCACGACGACCTGTTCCACGCGATCCGCACGAACACGCGGTACAACGAAGGCGAAAACGGCGCGACGAGCACTCTGACCGCGATCCTTGGCCGCATGGTCTGCTACTCTGGCAGCGAGATCAGTTGGGATCAGGCCCTGAATTCGAACATCGACACGATGCCGAAGAACCTGTCGTGGGAGGCCAATCCACCCACTCTGCCAAATGCGAACGGTGAATACGCGATCCCGACACCGGGAGTCACGAAGGGCGTGTAACCGCACGAAGCAAGTCGCGAAGCGAGGTCTGATCCCTCAAAACACCGACAGCAACAACAACTGCGACGTGCGAATCAGCCACTTTCGTTCGTTGATCGTCATCTGGCCGCGATCGAGAATCTGCCGGCACTTGGTTTGGGCTTGAGTGACGATCAGTTTTTGCAGGTCGGTGAACTTGCGTGAGTCCTCGGCGGCGAGCAGCAGTGTGGCGATGCGATGCACGGCTTTGACTTCGTCGAGGTCGGGCGGCACGTCGTCGATCCAGGTGGGAGTCGTTTCGGCGTTGGCGACGGTGCGGACGACTTTCAGAACCAAGTTTGACACACGCGCGACCTTGTCGAAGTCCAGCCGCTCCGGCACGTCGCGCGGTGAGTGATAGTCGGGATGCTGGCCCGTCGAGAAGAATAAGAACGGAATCTTCTCATTCCAGAACGGGCCGTAATCACTGCGCACGCCGACTAGGTCGACACTCAACCGCGCGACCTCCAAGCCGGGCGGCGCGCCGACATCATCCAGCGTCCGCTTCAACTGCGAAGCATGCTCGCTGCCCATCACGAACACAGTCGGCAACGGCAGATCTCCGAGCGACCGGCCGATCATGTCGGCCGTGATGAACAGTTTGACTCGATCGATCGGCCACGGCGGATGCGCCACGAACCAGCGCGAACCCCACAGCAATTGCTCTTCGAGATCAAAGCCGACAAACACGACGCTGCGCTTCGGCCGCTGTTTCGATTGAGCCAATTGCCGAGCGACCTCAAGCATCATTGCCGTGCCGCTGGCGTTGTCGTCAGCTCCGCGGAACATTTTGCCATTGCGAACGCCCAAGTGATCGAAGTGAGCGCCGAGCACGATCAGTTCGTCGCGCAGCCGCGTGTCGGAACCTTCGATCCACGCGCCGACGTTGCGTCCCGCGATGCGCGGTTCGTTCGTGGTTGCGCCGCCGTTCTCCAATTCCACTGGCTTGTCGTTGTCGAATCCGATTCCCGGCACCGGTTGCTCGAACGAGCCGTTCGCGAAGAGCGGCTGCAGCCGAAGTTGCTCAAACTGTTTGCGAACGTACTCCGCTGCTTCGGCCGCCTCGGCTCCCGCCCGGCCGGCGAGTTTCTCACTCGCGAGGAACTCGACATGCGGCCGAACGTGCTGCGGCTGAATCGGACCTTCCCAGACCGACGCAGCCTCCTCCGCTTGAGCCAGCGGTAAACCGACGCAGATCAGCAAGCCAACCAATCGACACGGAATGCGGTGAGAGACCGGCATGAGAAGCTCACGGTTTGTACCAGGAATCCGTCGCCATGACTTGTCGCGGTCGGAGGTTACGCGCAGTCTCGCGTTGGACACAAGCCGAAGACTTTGTCGGTGTCGTAAGCTCTGCCGGTTTTTCCTGCGGTGCCGATCGAGTCGATGCCGATGAAGATAACGCGTGCTGTCGAGCAAAGGGCGATTTGCCCCCGCGCACCGCTTAGGAGAACTCAAGAATGTTGCGACGAATCTTCACGACGGGTTGTGTTTTGCTGGCGTTCGCGTTGGCGACGCAAGCCGGCGGACGATCGACGGCCGAAGCCTCCGGACGAGGACAACCGACCGATTGGAACCGGTTCTATTACTACCCGTATGTCTACTACCCGCACAATTTCCAGCGGCCACAGGGGAGCAACGACAGTCTGTACTACCGTTACGGGCCAGATCAACGCATCCCGGTCTACAACAAGAACTGGTACAACTTCTATCCGACCGAGCAACCGTATCACCGCGGTCACCACTTCATTCTGGATGTATTCTAGCCGCGATCCGAAATCCACGAGAGCGTCGGACAAGGATGTCCGCGCGAAGGCAAGACGCCTCGCTTTTCTGGACACTGCTGTGCGGAAGGAAAGCCCATTCGACGACGTCGAGTGGGCTTTCTGCATTGTCTTGTGAAACGATGCACGCCTATTCGGAATCGGGCAACTGAGCCGACTTGACCTTGGATCTGTTCGCCTTGGGCGTCTGTGTTTGGTCGGAAGCGTCGTTGCTCCGAGGTGTGTTTGTCGGAGCGGGGCGTGAGCGAAGCTCGTTGGCCGGGGGTTGCGATTTTGAGTTTTTGGCGCTGCGCCGAGTGAACTTGGCGCTTCCTTCGCCGTGACTCGGTCGCAACGTCCGAACGCCAGCCGGCTGCTCGGGCAATATGCTCTTGAGCATGTCGCTGAGTCGATAAACACTGCTGGGAACGCCAATGAGAGACTGTCCCAGTTGCTTCCAAAAAAGGTCCACGAGTTCTATGGGCAACGAAATCGGCGAACTCACCTCGGAGTCAAGCAGGCGGCTGAAGGATAACGCAAACACATTGACGAGGTCTTCCCTTGTGGTCCTGCTCGCGTCGTTGACTTCGGTCAGCAGCGCCAGCAATTCGTCCCAGCCGGTTCCGAGAATCGCTTCCAGTTCCAGTTCATCCTCAAACGTGAACTCCTCCTTGAGCGTGAGACCGTCCAAGAACTGCCGATCGAGAGCGCCGATCACGCCCACCATCGGACCGCCCCCGTCCAACGTCGAGGTCAAGCCCAGCCCCACGGGGATCGCGGGATTCGGCTGGAAATCCAACGCGACCGTCAGATTCGAGTTGGCCGAGAGGTTGCCGCTGAAAAATAGCGACGCGGCGACTGAGTCGCGCACTTCGGTGGTCGCGATGCGATAGTCGCCGTGACCCACCCCCGCGAGCTGCATCGCGTAGGTGCCGTCCACAGGTTGCGGAATGACCATCAACTCGACCGTGCCATCGCCGGAGTAGTATGTGCCGGGAACGTTGGCCACCGCTGTACCGCCCGAAAAACCCGCCTGCCGACCGAGCGGATCGGTCACGATGAAGTCCACCGGATCGATCAAGATCACGAGCACCCCGGGATTACCGAGTTGACGGAGATCCTGGATGAACTGTGCGACCAGTTGCAGCATCAACGATTCGATTTCGGTTTCGGACAGATCGTTGTTCGGATCGCCGTCCGCATTGCGAGCGTAGACGGCGGTCAACTGGGCATTCGCCAACGTGAATTCGGGATCGCCTTCGTCGAGCGTGATGACTTGTTCGTCGGTCAGTACATCCACGTTGAAGCTGGCCGACGCAGCGCCTCCGAGGCCGTCGAACGCCTCGATGACGATCGTGTGCCGAGTCCCGACGGGATCGGCATTGATCCGCGTCGCATCATTTACCGTGACGATGCCCGTGACCGGATCGATGTCGAACCGGCCGCCGGCATTGTCGCTCAGACGATATCGCACCAAGTTGCCGTCCGGATCAGTCGACCGGGCCGTGATGCCCACCCGCACGCCGTTCGCCGTCGTGTTCTCGGCCGCGTTGTACGTCAGAATCGCGTCCACCAGGACGCTCGGCGATTCGTTGACGTTGATGACCATGACCGCGATGTCTTGCGTTACCGACAGGCTGCCATCGCTGACGGCGACCGTCACGTCGTAGACATTGTTCGCGCCGCTGTCGTCGGGAACTTCAAAATTCGGAGCCGCCAGAAACGTCAACACGCCGCCGCTGGTGAGGCTGAATTTCGACTGATCGGCGCCGCCCGTGAGCGAGAAGGTCAAGGTCTGCGGCGGCAGGTCCGCATCGGTGGCCGTCACCGTCATCACGGCCGTCGCGTTCTCCGACACGCTCGGCGTCGCAATGAATGTGAACACCGGCGCGTCGTTGGTATTGGCCACCGTGATCTCGAACGTGTCACTCGCGGCAGCCGAGCGGCCGTCGGTCGCTGTGACCGTCACCGACGAGACCGTCCCCACATCGGCGTTGCCCGGAGTCCCGCTGAAGGTCCGCGTCGCGGCATCGAAGCTCAGCCAGCCCGGCAGGCCGCTTGCCGTGTACGTCAGCGAATCACCCACGTCCGTATCCGTGAGCGTGTTCTCCGCGATCGTGAAGCTGAAGGGACTGTCCTCAGTGGCCGTCTGATCGGCGATGAGATTGGCGACGGTCGGCGCGTCGTTGG
>CAYSHJ010000915.1:0-2593 GCA_964430385.1 uncultured Planctomycetaceae bacterium | reverse complement strand
TAGTGGCTCGACGTCGAACTGGCCAGCGGCTTGGCTCCGATCAACTGATGCAGCAACGCGCGGTCCGTCTCGCATGGCAAGTCATTCGTCTGCGTCCGCGTGACCGCCAGCTTCTTGATCTTGCCGAACTCTCCCGTTTGACGACGCTCCCGCTGCATGAATTGCAGCATCAGCGAGTTCTCGCGAAACGACGCGCTGACATTGACGACGTAATAGACCTCCTGGTGCTCCTCGGCCCGGAGTGTGCGCGAGTCGAACTTCAGGTCGCGAATGAAGCGTTGCGAAGTGTTCTGCACCTGGTTCAAAGCGTCGCGCCAGCGATGGTCCTCCTTCGGGCCGGTGGGAACTTTCGCGGCTCCCTTCTTTTTTTTCGGCTTCTTGGACACCGACTTGAAGATTGGCATTCCAAACTTTTGCGCAAGAAACTCGCGAAAACTGGCGGGGATGCCGTTCATCAATTCGTCGTCCTGTTCGTCGTCAATATTCAGCCACGGATCGGACTCGGACTCCAGCACGTCGATGTAGAGCCGCTTCTTCCCTGGAATCGATGCCGACCAGCCGTCCGCCGCAATCTTTTGCAAGGTCGCCCACAGGTGCTTGCAGGTGTCCCCATCCGCGAACCCTGGACAAGTACACGAGCAACTGAGTACTCCACCGCGTGCTTCCGCCCCGCTGACTTCAACGCGGTACTCGGAACCGTCGGCGTCTGACACGGTCGCGCGAAATTGGTTGCCTTGAGGAGCGGACAGCGAGACGTTTCCGGCGGCGTACAACTGCATTCCACATCGACAAGACTGTGGGTCAAATTCGTGCCGACAGCGATCGAGCAATGTCATGGGAGCCTCCTTGCCAAGAAAAACAATTAACCATGAAAGTTCGTGACAGTAATTCGCCGCACAGCCACGTCTGACACTTTTGGATGCCACTTCACACCAACCCGAAGCGTAAGCGAGGGCAGAGCTAGCAGTCCCTCGCTAACGCTGCGGGTTAGTGTCAGAATCGACCGTGCGAGGTATAGCATTATCCCGACACCTGTTGCAAAGCTTGCCATAACCAGTCGGGAGCGAAGAACAGTGCGAGACTGGCAAACGCACAAAGGCTGACGCCGATGAAGGCCGGAATGCCCGCCGACCGGCGAGTATCGTCGCGACTGGGTTGCAGATACATCACGCCGATAAGTCGCAAGTAATACCACGCGGCGATCGCGGCGTTGATAGCAAGGCACACAGCCAGGCGACGGCCGAGATCACTGCCGTGATTCCAGGAGGCGAGGAACAGGTTCAGCTTGCCGAGAAATCCGGCGGTCGGCGGCAGGCCAGTCAGACCGAAGAGCAACACGGTCAGACAGAACGCTCCGGCCGGATGAGTTTGGCTCAAGCCGGCGAGATCGTCGGTCTGTTCCAGCGGGCGTTCGGGAAGCGACAAACTGGCCACGAGCGCGAACACGCCGAGCGTCGTGACGCCGTAGACGGCCAGATAGAACAACAACGACGGCAGGCCACCGATCACCGGAGGTTGCGCGGCAGAGGTGCCGTTGCTGATTTGCGGCAGGCTCATCGCGGCGGTCAGGCCAACCAGCATGTAGCCAGCGTGAGCGATGCTCGAATAGGCCAGCAATCGGCGCACATTGTTTTGCAACAGAGCCAGCATATTTCCGACGAACATCGTTACGATGGCAAGCCAGGAGAGCACTTCCCCACTGCGCGAGGCAAGACTCCAACCGCCGTTGTCAGGCAGCACGGCTGCGAGTGACGGCGGGCCGAGCACTCGCACCAAGGCCACGAAGCCAGCGACTTTGGGCACGAACGACAACAAGGCGGCAGCCGAAGTGGACGTTCCTTGGAAGACATCCGGCGCGTAGAAGTGAAACGGCACGGCGGTCACTCGAAACGCCAAGCCCGCGACGATCGCCACAATCGAGACCAGCAACAGCGATGGCATCGGCTGAATCTGTCCCGCCTCAAACGCTTGGCGAATGGCCGTGAGGTTTGTCGAGCCGGCGACTCCGTACAGAAAACTGAAGCCGTATAAGACCAACGCCGACGAGAACACGCTCAGCAGGAAATACTTCAACGTCGCCTCTTGCCCGGACGCATCGCGGCGCGAAACGTACAAGAAAAGGTACGTCGGGATGCTGACCAGTTCCAAAGCCAAGAATAGAACGACAAGGTCGTTCGCCAACGCGATCAAATTGGCTCCCGCCAAAATGAGCAGCAGGCAGGCGTGTGACTCGGCCGCATCGTGATCGCTGGTGGAATTCCAATTGGTCAACACGAGGATCGCGCCGGTCGCAAGCGTCAGCAGCCGGACAAACCACACCAGTGCGTCGGACTGAAATGGCGCGAGCTCACTCGCCTCGCTGACCGGCACCGGGGCCAGCCACAACCAACCGGCAATTGCCAGCGCCAGTAACGACCAAATGCCCCAGCGATGCCGCAAGCCACATTGAGCGTGTCCGGCATCACCGATGAGAAATGGCCCCACCGCCAAAGTCACACACGCCGCCGCCAGCAACACCGCTTCCGGCAGAATCAGGGTCACGGCAGTGGTGAGATGCTCGAACACGGGGAAAGCTCCAGGGGTCAGAGGTCAG
>CAYSHJ010000914.1:0-3792 GCA_964430385.1 uncultured Planctomycetaceae bacterium | reverse complement strand
GTCGGCCAACCTGCTCGAACCGGGCGACGACCCGCACCAGAACATGCAGTTCCTGGTGTTCTGCGCCGCCGTGATCCGCGCCGTGCATCGTTGGGCAAAACTGCTGCGGGCGTCGATCGCACACGCCGGCAACGATCATCGTCTGGGTGCGAACGAAGCTCCGCCCGCCATTGTCTCAATCTTCCTCGGCGAAATGCTGACGGACGTCTTCGAGCAAATTGAAAAGGGCAAGCTGGAGTCGTCGAAGAAGGGCGGCTATCTGACGGTCGGCGTGGATACGTTGCCGCCGCTGCCGAAGGACAGCGGCGACCGCAACCGCACGAGCACATTCGCGTTCACCGGCAACAAATTCGAGTTCCGCGCGGTCGGCTCGAACCAATCCATCTCCGGCCCGTTGGTCGTGTTGAACACGATCGTCGCCGAAAGTTTGGACTACGCTGCCACGGAACTCGAAAAGGCCACTGGCGGCGATCGCGGCAAGCTCAATGCGGCCTGCCAATCGCTGCTGCAAAGCATCATCAAGCAGCATAAGGCCGTGATTTTCAATGGCGACAATTACACCGAGGAATGGCACAAGGAATCCGAGAAACGCGGCCTGCCGAACCTGCGAAACACGGTCGATGCCTTGGGCGTGCTCAAGGACAGGGATGTCGTCGAACTGTTCGACAAGTACGCCGTGCTCAGTCCGCGCGAAACCGACAGCCGCTACGACATCTACATTGAGCGATACTGTAAGGATATCAACACCGAAAGCCGCTTGTGCCTGAACATCGCGCGTTCGATGATCCTGCCCGCAGCGTATCGGTATCAGAACGAGTTGGCTCAGACCGCCTGTGCGATGAAGAATTGCGGTCGTACGCCCGACACCAGTTCGCTCGACCAGGTCACTGAACTGACTGGCCAACTGGAGGGAGCGATTAAGCAATTAAACGACGCCGCCGAGCATCACGCCGCTGGCGACGCCTGTGCACATGCCAAGCACTTCCGCGACGAAGTCCTCCCAGCCATGCTCAAGGTTCGCCAAGTGGCCGACGAGCTCGAAGGCATCATCGCCGACGACCTCTGGCCGTTGCCGACCTACCGCGAGATGTTGTTCATCCGATAGAGTGGCGCGCGCCAAGTTTATCAATCTCACTGCCTCGATGGCCGCCGGTCATCGAGGCAGTTTGCTAATCCGATAAGTTTCCACAAGTCGTGACTGCGATCACACTCGCCGAGAATCACGCTCACGTCGTCTCAAGGGACCGATCATGGACCAAGATGAGATTCTATTGGATTGCGAAGAACGCATGGACAAGGCCGCTTCGGTCTTTCGCGAACAACTCAAGGGCCTGCGCACCGGCCGCGCCAACCCTGGCCTGATCGACAACATTCGCGTTGAGGTCTACGGCTCGCCGACACCGATGAAGCAGATCGCACAAGTCAGCGTTCCCGAACCGCAGCAGTTGATGGTCCGGCCGTATGACCAGAACAACGTGCAGTCGATCGTGAAGGCGATTCAGTCGAGCGATGTGGGATTGGCCCCGAAGGTGGAGGGCCGCGTCATCCGGCTAAACATTCCGCCTCTCTCGACCGACCGCCGCAAGCAACTGGTCGCGCGTGTGAAGGAGTTCGCCGAGGAAGCCCGCGTCGCGATCCGCAACGTTCGCCGCGACGCCAACAAGCACACCGATACGGCTCAAAAGGACAAAGTCCTCACCGAGGATCTCTGCGAGGCGACCAAGGAAGAGGTTCAAAGCCTCACGAAAAAGTACGAAGGCTCGGTCAACGACGAAGCGGCGGCCAAAGAAAAGCAGGTCATGGAGGAATAATCCTCTTCGCGTCCTTTGCGAACTTCTGTTCAAAACACTTTTGAACCAGAGGCCGCCAAGATCGCAAAGCCTTCACGGGTCGAACGCTTGCATTTGAGTGTTGTTTGTTTCGACTACCGCCAGAATTGTGTTCGGCTCTGTTCTCGCGTCTGGAACCGGCGCAAGTAATCGCGGTGAGCCGGTGAGTCCGGATACTCTTGCCCGGTCGGATCGGGATAGCCGCGCATGGCTTGAAACGGCAGCGGTTCAACGAACTGACCGTAGACGGTGTTCAAGTCCGCGTCTTTGTCGTAACCGACGTTGTGAATGATGAAGTCTCGCTTCCAGCCGGAAGGCAAGTCGGTCGCGCGGGCTTTGAAACGCACGGTCATCGCATCGCCGGCGCCGAGGATCGCCAGGCGGTCATCCGCTTCAATGATCAATTCCGTCACATCGCCGTATCGGGTGAACTTGCCACCCATCGGCGGCCACTGGGGCTCGGTCGTGATTTGCGAGGCATCAAACCGTTCCGGCCCAAACTCCGGATGCGGCAGCCGCGCGGAGAAGCCGCGGAACTGCAAGTCGGCTCCCAGCAGCGGCAACTCCGTGAGCTTGTGCTCCAGCGGCGGCTCATCGACGGTGAAGAAGACTTCGTCCCAGTACAGTTCCATCGACGTGACGATGCGGACGCGATTCTTGATTTTGGATTTTGGATTTTTGATTTCAGATTTGACATCTGAGATTTGAGATTTGACATTGGAACTTTGAACTTCGCGATTTGAACCCTCACGTCCGCCCAGCCCCAAGGCCGCTGACACATCGACTGCGATCGTCTTCGTCTTGCCACCGGGAAAGCCGATGTAGCTGATCGCTTCGCGCCATGTGCCATCATCGTCCTGCACCCAAATCGCGGGCGGCTTGGGTGCGTCCAAGTCCGGGTTCTGCGACAGCGACACGTTGATCGACGTGTCGGTCGGAAAGATCCAGCCGGTGAGAAACAGCGTCAGATTCTTGGCGCCGCCCAAATCGCCAAGTTCCAACTCAATGAAGTGCTCGTCGGTCAGACCTTGCTGGATGATTTTGTCGAAGGCGCGTAGATACTGGTCGTCACGATGAGCGAGTTTGCTCAAGACATCGCGGCCCCGATGATCGTGGGCGGCAACCGGAGTGTGACGCGTTCGCACCGGATGCAGTTTGAATTCTGAGATGCTCGGCGGGCCGACTTTCTCGTTGCTGTAGAACTCGACATCCGCCGGGTGATCCACCGCCAGCAGCCGCACTTGATCGAAGTAAGCTGCCTCCCAAAGTTCCTCGGTCACCATCATACGGTACTCGCCGTTCGATTCGTGCAGCCGGTCGCCGTCGATCTTGAGGTATTCCCACTCGCGGCATGGAGCCAACACACCTTCCGCCAGTTGCAGCCCGATCGGAGCGGCCCACAGGCAGTCGGTGAAGAACGTCCATTGCTCGCCGTCCCAAGTGTAAATGTACGGGCACGAGCCTTTCAAAAACTGCTGAGCGGCAATCGCCTCGCCCGACCGCGGCCGCAGAATGTTCTGTGGAACGCCGTTGGTCCACACGATCCGCGCCGCGTCCACCTGCTTGGCCGAGCCAAGTCCGAAGTGCGTCGATTGCCCGGCAACGATGCGGATGTGCGGCTTGCGTCCCGGCATCTCCGGCAAACCGGTGCCCCGCAGTTCGAGCCAACTGCCGACGCCATGAGTGTTCGCTCGCTCGGCATCCCGCTGCGGCTTGCGGTCCTTGTCCGCGCGAATCGACAGGTCGAGCCATCCGTTCTTGTTGCCACCGTCGTTGCGAATCCAAACCGCTCGCTGATCGGTGACGACCAGCACGTCTTCATCGCCGTCGGCGTCGAAGTCGGCGCTTCCGCATGTGACCACCCTATTTGAAGGAAGGTATTTTTTGTCATTGATCCAAATGCCTTTGGTTCCTGTCAGCCACGAGAGCAGTTCTCTTTTTCCATCGTTGTCAAAGTCTGCTG
>CAYSHJ010000913.1:0-12602 GCA_964430385.1 uncultured Planctomycetaceae bacterium | reverse complement strand
GATGCAAAATGCCTTGTCAACCGCGTTCCGGTGGTGCGCCTTCGGCGAACCACCGGCTAATTGCTACGACCGCTCCGCGGTCAAAAACGGCGAGCGAACGCGGTTTTCGAGAATCCTTAACGGCGTTGCCCGTTGGGGTACGCGGACCGGTGGAATTTGTCTCCCAGGGTAGCTGGCTACGCTCGCAACCCTGGGCTATGTGACATAACTCCTTCGGAGTAAACGCAACTGCGAAACCTGCAAACTTGGAACTCCTGGAATTTGAGATTTGCAATCTGAAATCTGAGATTTGGTCGACGATGTTCAACGAACAGCTTTTTCATCACGACGGCCTGAGCCTGAACTTCGCGAGCGGGCCTCGCAACGGGCCGGCGCTGGTGTTCTTTCACGGCGTGACCCGACGTTGGCAAAGTTTTGTCCCGCTGCTGCCGGCATTGTCCATGCGGTGGCATGTGCATGCGCTGGATCATCGAGGCCACGGCAAGTCGTCACGAGCGGATCGGCAGTACTTGGTTCGTGATTACGTGCGAGACGCCGTCGCGTTCGTGCGGAACCAAGTGCAAGGGCCGGCCGTGTTGCACGGGCACTCGCTGGGAGCGATGGTCGCCGCCGCCGTCGCCGCCGCGATGCCGGATCAGGTCAAAGGCGTTGTGCTCGAAGACCCGCCGTTCGACACGATGGGGCCGCACGTCGCTCAGTCGTCGCTATTGAGCTACTTCTCGGGTGTGCAGCCGTTCGCTGGATCGACGTTGCCGGTCGGAGCGCTCGCGCGTCAACTGGCCGAGATTCCGCTGACGACTCCTGGCAAGACCGGCTCCGTCCGGTTGGGCGACACGCGCGACATGACGTCGCTGCGGTTCACCGCCAAGTGTTTGAAGGAACTCGATCGCGACGTGCTCGCACCGATCGTAGCCGGTCGTTGGCTGGAGGGTTTCGATTGGGTCAGCACGATTTCCCAGGTGCATTGCCCGGCCCTGTTGCTGCAAGCCGATCTCGCCGCCGGCGGCATGTTGACCGACGTTGACGCGGCCGAAGCCGAACGCTTGATGCCCGATTGTGCTCGCGTGCGCCTGCCGAAAGTCGGACACCTGATCCACTGGCTGCAAACGGAATCTTGCCTGCGATTTGTCAGCGGATTTCTGGAATCGCTGGAAATCTAGCTCCCTCTCAGCCGATCAACTCTATTCCGTCGCTCGTGGCCGTTCGGGAACACTTCCGAGGCACGCAACTCGTCTTGTGTCGTTTTCCCAAACAGCCCTAAACTTGGCCGTTTTCTCGCGGGTCCAAGGCGTGTTGCGGGAATCAGGGATGATTCGCCGACTGAGTCGATTTTTGAAGCCGCTGTTGCTGGCCGTGCTGGTTCTGGCACTGCTGCCTTGTGTGGCCGAGGTATGGCTGCGTTGGCAGGAGTTCCGGGCCGGGCGACCGTTGTTGTCGAGCGATCCGCAAGCCGACCTGCTCGCGCCGTCGTGGACGACGCATCGTCAGCTCAAGCCACTGCGGAGAATCACCGCGAAGAATCCCGACACGGGCGAGCCGTTCGAAACGCAGACCAACAGTTTTGGCATGCGCGGGCCGGAGCCGGTCGTGCCCAAGCCGACGGGGCTGGTGCGAGTGCTCGTCGTCGGCGACGAAACGATGCTTGGTTTGGACGTCGCGGACGGCGACACGTTTGCCGGTCGGCTGGAAGAGCAATTGCGGAAGTCGCTGCAACAGCCGGTGGAGGTGCTGAACGCGGCCGTGCCCGGCGATTGTCCGTTGCTGGCGGCGCTGCGGCTGAAGCACGAATTGAGCGCCTTGCGGCCGGACCTGGTGATTTGTCACTTCGACATGACGGACGTCGCGGACGATTATTTGCTTCGGCGACACACGCTGCTCAGTCGTGGCGACGAGCCGCTGGCCTGTCCGAATCCGCTGCTTGAAAAACCGCTGCGCGGCGTCGGACAGCAGTGGGGAGATCACTTCTTGCTCGCCCAGTTCGCTCAGCGGGAACTGGGCGAATTCTGGCGACGCCAACGTCCCGACGAGTGGAGTCTCGACATCGATCATCCGCTCGGCAAAAACGCTTGGCTGGCGGATCAACCGCCCGATTGGTCGCAGTACATCCAACAGACGTTCGCATCACTGGGAGATGTCAGCCAAGCCGCCTCGGTCATGTCGAGCCGTTTGTTGGTCACAACCTGTCCGGCACCGTGGCAAGTCTCGGCGACGGCCAGTTCCGGTCCCGGTGTTCGCGAGGCGGCCGGCATTTCGACAGGGACTCACTTCAAAGGTCCGTTGCCGTTCCGTCTGTTAGGTGAGTTCGCGAAGCAACGCAACCTCGCACTGTGCGACTGTTCGGAAGCCTTTCGCAGCGAGCCAAATCCCGACCGGCTGTTCCTCCACAACGCTCCGCATTTGTCGCCGGCTGGCCACGAACTGTATGCCGCAACGGTGGCGACCTTCCTCGCAGCGAATTCCCACTCGATTCCGCCGCCGACGGCGAATGCTGGTCCCGAACGTTCGTCCGGCCCACGTTGACACGTCGCCGCGATTCGCCGGATACTCCACTGACAACGGCGGCACGGCGAGCCTAAGAGGTGAGTCCTGGGGTTTCGGACGCGCGGTTGAACCTGCGGAACTCCCGGACGGACGTCCGGGGCTCGCCGATCAATTGAATGTCATGCAAAATCTTCAGCAGTACGCCCTTGAGACCGCTCGACGCTCGAAGCAAGCGTCGCAAGGGCTGGTCTGCGCGACCGGTCAGCAGAAGAACGCTTGGTTGCTGCGATCGGCGGAGTTGTTGCGTAACCGTTCGGGCGAGCTGATCGCCGCGAATCAGCAAGACGTCGTCAAGGCTCCGGAGTTTGGGCTGACTTCCGCCGAGATTGACCGCTTGCGGCTGAACGATTCGCGGCTGCAGGATGTCGCGGAGGCGCTCGCGCAGATCGCGATGCTGCCCGATCCAATCGGCGAGGTCATCGACGGTAACGTCCGACCAAATGGATTGCTGGTAACTCGCGTGCGCGTACCGTTGGGAGTCGTCTTCTTCATTTACGAGTCCCGCCCCAACGTGACCGTGGATGCGGCCGCCTTGTGCGTGAAGAGCGGCAACGCCGTGATCCTGCGCGGTGGCAAAGAGGCGTTTCACAGCAACGTCGCATTGCACAAAGTGCTCGCCGATGCGTTGCGAGATGTCGGTTTGCCGGTCGACGCCGTGCAGTTGGTCGAGACGATCGATCGCGACGCTGTCGGACACTTCCTGCGACTGCGCGAACTGATCGACGTCACGATCCCGCGCGGCGGTCAATCGCTGATCGAGCGCGTCGCCGCCGAAGCGACGATGCCGGTCCTCAAGCATTTTGACGGCATTTGCCACGTGTACGTCGACCGCGCGGCGGACTTCGAAATGGCGGAAAAAATCCTGATCAACAGCAAATGCCAACGTCCCGGCGTGTGCAACGCCGCCGAGTGTCTTTTGGTTCATGCCAGCGTCGCGCCGGCGTTCTTGCCGCGTGCGAGCCAGGCTCTCAGCACGAAAGGGGTCGAGTTGCGTTGTTGTCCGCGATCGCTGCGACTGATCCCTCACGGTGTCCCCGCGACCGAACAGGATTTTCGGACGGAGTACCTCGACCTGAAGATGTCGGTGAAGGTCGTCGATTCGCTCGACGACGTGATTCGGCACATCAACGATTACAGTTCGCATCACACGGACGCGATCGTAACCAGCGATTTGCAGGCGGCGGAGCGGTTCTGCCGTGAAGTCGATTCAGCGGCGGTGCATGTCAATTGCAGCACGCGGTTCAACGACGGCGGTGAGTACGGCTTGGGTGCCGAGATCGGCATCAGTACGGATAAGTTTCACGCGCGCGGCCCGTGCGGGCTGCGCGAGCTGACAAGTTACAAGTGGGTCGTTCACGGACAGGGACAGGTGCGCGGGTAGGGTGGGCTTGGCCCGCCCAGGAGGAGGCCACGGATGGCATCGCTGAGTCCGTCAGAATTGGCGGCATTGTTGGGACCGGCATTGCACGAGCAGCCCGCGCTGGTTGTGTCCGCTCGTACCGAGACGGCTCGCTGGCAACGCTTCGCCGACGAATTCGCGCGGACTTTGACCGCTCGGTTGCGACCGCTCGTGCGAGCGGCCGTACGCGTGCAGCCGAGCGGCGGTCAAGCTCTCACGGCGGAAGCCGCTGGCAGCGCGATTGACTCGCGAGCATTGGTTCGCTTCTGGCAAGCGAACCTTTCGCTGGAGCCTCTGGCGGTCGTGTTGTCGCAGCCGCTCGTCGCGACCTTTGTCGATCGCCTGCTCGGCGGCCGATCTGCTCCCAGTGTCGAGGAACCCCCGGAGCACCGGCCGCTGACCGATGTCGATCAGCAGCTTGCGACACGTCTGACCGACGTCGTGCGGCAGTCCGTCGTCGAACACGCGACGACCGAGGTTTCTGTTGAACTATCAGAGCTTTCCCCGGGAGAAATGTCCTTCGCCGAGGCCTGGTTACCTAATAGTTGGCTGCAGCGACTTTCTTTTGACCTGCGATTCGTGCAAGGTGGCGGAACGATCGACCTGCTGCTGCCTCGCGAGGTCGCGGAAGCCTTCGCTGCCGAGTCTGCTGACGCGGCAGTGCCACAGATCGCTCAACCGGGCGACGTCACTCCGATCGCAGCGTCTCCGCAACGGTGTTCGACGATCGTGGCCAGACTCGCGCCGCTGACGCTGTCCAATTCCGATTTGGCGAAGCTCTCGGTCGGTGATGTGATCCTGACCGAGACCGCTCCAGGCCAAGCGTTTGAAGTTCTGATCGACGGACTCCCGCGATTCTCCGCCCTTGCCGGAACGCTCAACGGCCATAAGGCCATAAGGCTGCTGGCACGGCAAATGTAAGCAAATGTAAGACAGTCCCGAATGTCGCAAGCCGCGGGACCGGTTGTCAACTCAGCGGTGGCGATTCGGGTTCGAGAAGCGAAGCTTTCGGCGTACATTCCCAAGCAGGAGCTTGGCAGGGAACATGAAACCCGGCAGTCGTTTCTTGACGATCATTGGAGCCGCAACTAAAAGGTTCCGGTACGTTGTCGTGCTGGCGAACGGTTCGCCCGCGTCGTGTTCAAGTCTGTTGTCGAGGAACCCAGCAATCGAAAAGTCGCACGAAAAGCCCGGCGAGAAATCGCAGAGGATCAACGAGCAGATTCGTATCACGCCGGTGAGAGTCGTGGATCAAGCCGGCCACATGGTCGGCGTGATCCCCACGTTGGATGCGCAACGCCTGGCCAGCGAGGCCGGTTTGGACTTGGTCGAGGTCAGCCCGAACGAGCGGCCTCCCGTCTGCCGTATCATGGACTTTGGCAAGTTCAAGTACGAGCAGAAAAGGAAACACAACCAAAATACGAAGACGCATCAAACGCAACCGAAGGAAATTCGGCTGCGACCCAAGACCGGAACTCACGACATCGAGTTCAAGCTCAAGCAAGCCCGGCAGTTTCTGGAGCACAAGGACAAAGTGAAGGTCAATGTGGTCTTCCGCGGTCGCGAAAACGCGCACCACGACCGGGGCCGAGAGGTGCTTGAACAAGTCGTGACCTTGCTGGAAGACATCGCAAAGGTGGAGCAATCCGCCAAAATGGACGGGGGCAAACAGATGTCGGTCGTGCTGGCTCCGAAGAGCTGAATGTCCCTGACAAATCGGTTGGGACACCGTGTGATAGAGACACCGCGTGAAAGAGATACCGCGTGAAAGAGATGTTGAGACACCGAGAAAACCGTTCGTGGCGTCGGTGTCTGTTCTCCGGCGTCGTCCCCAGCGGGAGTTTCCCAGCCCTTTTTCGTCGGATGAGTGGAAACGTTCGGCAACGACCCTTATCATCCCCCGCTCTTTCGGCGGACCTTTTGAGGGACTGAGCCTCATTGAGCCGCCTGCCGTTCGTTGGAGAAAGGTTCTCGCGTTCTACGAGCCAATCATGCCCAAGCAGAAGACACACAAGGGAATCAAGAAACGCTTCAAGGTGACGGCCTCCGGTAAGGCTAAACATCGGAAGGCTAACCGTGGTCACTTGCTCAGTTCAAAATCGGGCAAGCGAAAGCGGAATCTCCGCCAGGACGGCGTATTGACAGGTTATCAAGCCGACACTGTGATCGAGGCGCTGCGTCCGATCCTGTAATTTCGCGGTGGTCAGAACGCCATCTGTTGAGTGAAGAAAGTCAGTCATGCGTATCAAGTCGGGTTGCGTCCGCCATCGCAAGAAGAAGCGAATTTTCAAGGAAGCGGAAGGCCGAGTGGGTGGTCGTCGCCGTTTGTGGCGGACGGTTGTCGAGAACGTGGTCAGAGCTCGCGTCTACGCCTACACCGGTCGTCGGCTCAAGAAACGGGACGCTCGTGCCTTGTGGATCACGCGGCTGAACGCGGCCTGTGCGATGCGCGGCTTGTCGTATTCGCGATTCATTCACGGTCTGAAGTTGGCCAACATCGAACTCAATCGCCGCACGCTCAGTGAACTGGCGATTCGCGAAGCGAAAGTGTTTGACGAAGTGATCGCGCTGGTGCAGGCCGCCCTACAAAAAGCCGCATAAGCGGCGCGGATCGTGGAGCGATAATTGCGCACGCGAATGGCAGCCAGCCAGGACGAAATTCACGTTGAGTGAGAGCGGCTTGAGAGGACTCACGTTGAGCTCGTTGCAACCGTTCGACGAGTTCGAATCCACCGCGTTGGCGGCGATCGCCAACGTGAAAGAGGCTGCGGCGTTGGAGGCGGTTCGCGTCGAACTCCTGGGCAAGAAAAGCGGCCGCATCAAAGCCCTGCAAGAGTTGCTCGGCAAGGCGACACCGGATCAGCGGCCGGCGCTTGGAGCGAAATTCAACGACGTGCGGCAACGGGTCACCACGGCCTTGGAAACGCGGCAATTGGAACTCGCCAAGCCGAAAGCGTTGCTCACGAGCATCGACATCAGCCTGCCTGGCGAGCCGCTGCGACTCGGGCGCCGGCATCCGCTGACGCAAACGATGGACGAATTCCGAGACATCATCGGGCGCATGGGTTTCACGGTCGCCTCTGGCCCGGAACTCGAAGACGAATGGCACAACTTCGAAGCCTTGAACATTCCGCTGGATCATCCGGCGCGCGATCCGCTCGACAACTTTTATCTTGCGGCCGCTCAAACCGCCGCCGGCGGGCCGGTGTTGCTTCGCAGCCAAACGTCGACCGTTCAAATCCGCGAGATGGAACGGACACAACCGCCGATCCGCATCGTGTCGCTGGGCCGCGTGTATCGTCCCGACACGATCGACGCCACGCACTCGTGCATGTTTCATCAAATGGAAGGCCTGATGATCGGCAATGCGGTCACGATGGCGCAGCTCAAGACCACGTTGCGGCTGTTCGCCGTCACGTACCTCGGTCGTGATGTGCATATCCGTTTTCGACCGTCGTTCTTTCCGTTCACCGAACCGTCCGTCGAAGTCGACATGAATTGGGGCGAGAATTGGCTGGAGATCGGCGGCGCGGGCATGGTCGATCCGAACGTGCTGCGAGCCGTTGGCTATGACTCGGAGGAGGTCACTGGCTTCGCATTCGGCCTGGGCATTGAACGCTTCTGCATGCGTCGCCACCGCATCACCGACATCCGTCGCTTTTACGAGAACGACGTACGGTTCTTGAGCCAGTTTTGAGCGTTCGTAGTTACGTCTCGTTCCCACGCTCCGCGTGGGAACGCCAGCCCCGACGCTCCGCGTCGCAAGTTGTGGTCCGACGTCGACACGTCGTTCGCGCCGCTGAGCGGCAGAGCCCTCGTTCCCACGCGGAGCGTGGGAACAAGATTGTTTCAGGCCTTCGCCTCTCGCGGCACCCAGCGGGCCGACAGCCACAACAGCGCGGGCATGGCCAACGCCCATTCAATGCCGATGACGATCATCGCCGCCCAGAAGGGGCGGCCGAACTCGATGGCTCCCCATTTCTCGCCGCCGTAGTACGAAAACGGTCCAGCGACCGCTCCCAGCACGGCGCCCAACTTGTATCGTCCGTGTAGCCACTTCATGGAGCTATTTAGTGTCGCCGCGAAGTTCGGCCACATCATCACCATCCACAACGGGATCATCCAACCCCAGTACAATGGCTCACGGAACTTCAACACGCCGCACAACATGAGCAACCCGTCGGCGACAAAGCCCATTCCAGTGGAGGCCACGAGGAATCGGATCTCGGCCCACGGGTGTTTCGCATTCACCAAGTGCCCGGTGAGCCAGCCGACGATCACGACAGGCCCGGTACCGGGATAACCCAAATTCGCGCCGGACAGCGCGGCGACGAACCCAAAATAAAACCAAAACCAATTCGCGAACGGATGCGCGAACCAACTGACCCATAACGGCCGACGTTCCGGGGTGTGGCCGTGAGGCGTCAGCGGCTGACGCGGATCGACGCGTAATTGCGAATTGCCAGGAGGTGTCGCGGCGTCACCTTCGCCAGTCGGCGGCGTGGCCTCGTGTGGTGGCTGAGGCGATTCACGATTCATGCCGCGGTCCTAGCGGCTTCCCGCGTGAGATCGCTGCCATCCGGTTGTGGTCGACGGTGATTGGTCATCGTGCAAATACCGCCGTTCGCGTCGCGAGTTATCAACGCGGTCGTGCATCCGTTCTCGAAAGTTTTACGGGGCACTTTTTAAGCCGCCGTCGCTGGGGTGGGAAGGGTCAAGCGGGACGGGTGAAGAGTGAAGATTCAAACCACCATCGTTGGCTGCCCTCTTTCACACTTCAACCTTCGCGCGTCACACTTCACGCAAGCCCATCTTGTGGCAAACCAGGGAATCTGGGAGAATCCTGCTCCCGAGATTTCCTGGTCGAACGCGAGGAGAAGGAACTCATGCGACGACTGCTTGCCTTGGCGTTTGGTGTGCTGCTGGGAGCAGTCGCCATGTTCATCGCCTTCAGATTTCACGTTGTCCGCACCAACGACAATTGGGTCTTCGTCTCTAAGCCACAGGCGTCGCTCGCCGATGCCTACGTCGACGTCCGCGAATGGGACTCGGCCGAATGGATGAAGCACACGGCGTTGGTCAAGGCGCTCGTCCGCACGGGGCAAGCGGACTTGGTTCGCAAATCAGTGACCGCACGCTGGATGGACAAAGTCTTCAGCAAGCAGCACAGCGAAGACGAGCCACGCGAACCGGATGCGACGTCGTTCGACTGGCCACAAGCCGATCGCCGGTGAACGGAGTCGTAGCATTCGTCCGCCACGTCACAATCACTGCTTGAGCCTGCTGGCCGGGCTGCTGCTGTTGACCGGCTGCCGCACCGCGCGACCGGAGACGGTGCGCTTGCCGGTGAAGCACTCAGTGCGCTCCGAGCAACTGCTGGTACTCAGCGATGTCGAACTGAAGAAAGATCACGCGCTCATTCAAGACCTGATGCAATTGCGGCACGACGTGGCTCATGTTTTGAATCTGGCGTTGGAAGGGCGCGAAGTCGTCGTGTACGTGTTCGGTGACGAACAGCGTTATCGGCGATATCTCGACGAGACTTATCCGGGTTTGCCGCCGCGGCGCGCGTACTTTGTCGGCTCGCCACGCGAGCTGGCGGTCTACACGTTTTGGGGTACCCGCATCCAAGAGGACTTGCGGCACGAGTTCACTCACGGCTTGCTGCACGCGCAATTGAAAGAAGTGCCGCTGTGGCTGGACGAGGGACTGGCCGAATACTTCGAGGTGCCACGCTCGGTGCCCAATTCCATCAACCGTGAGTACGCACGTCGGTTGACCGTCGCGATTGCCAACGGCTGGCAACCGGACCTCGAACGCTTGGAGTCGCTGGAAGATGTCTCGCAGATGCAGCACGCCGACTATCAAGAGTCCTGGGCCTGGGTGCATTTTCTCCTGCACGGCTCCGACGACACACGGCAAGTGCTGCTCGATTACCTGCAAGAACTCCGTGACACATCGCATCCAACTCGACTGAGCGTCCGCGTTGCCGAAACGCTCCCCGAGGTCCGCCTGCGTTACGTGGCCTACGTCTCCACGCTCAATTCGATTCAACCCGTGAAGCACGAGCGATAGGTTGATCTCCGGAGAGCAGCGTCTCCACACAACCCGATCTTGTCAGCCTCCGCAAGCTGTGCCAGACTCTCGGCGGTTGGTTCGCTGCACCGCACCGCACATTGAGGTTTTCAATGTTTCGCTGGCTCACAATCGCCATGATCTTGAGTGGCTGGACGGTCCTCGCCGATTGGCCGCGTGCGAACGCTCAGGGCTTGATTTGGAAGCTGCCCGAGGATGGTAGCTGGGTGCGCTACGAGGGTACCTACAAACAGATCGAAACCCGCGCCAGCACCGGCGAGGCCGACGTGACGATCGAGTGGATTCAGCACCTGACGATCAAGTCCGTCGGCAAGGAAGAGGCTGAATTTCTAGGGCAGTCGGTACCCTGTCGCTGGCTGGAGTTCAAAGTCCAAACCGGCAAGAAGAGTGAAGCGGGAATCAACCCTGGACCGGTGGGAGCTGCGATCTACAAAGTGCTGGTTCCCGAGCAGCGCATCTTCGGCAAACTTGAAGACGATGAAACGATTCCCGTCTCGTTCCTGCCGGTCGTGAAGGGCTTTCGCAAAGACGGGGAGAAGGAAGTCGAACCGATTGCCGGTTCAGTGTTCCAGATCTATCCGAAGGTCGCGCTCATCCGGCATTATCAAACGCTGGAAAAGGATGGCGATCAGTCGGAAGAGTTGCCGCTCGGCGTCGGAGCCGTCGTGGCCCAAAAATGGAAAGGCAAACACGAGGCGGAAAACCTCGCGAATCACTCGGTGCAAGAAGCCGAACTGTGGCGCAGTGACACCGTGCCTTTTGGTCTGGCTCAGTGGAACGTCAAGATCGTGATGGAACGCAAAGCGGATAACGAACCACGCACGTCGTTCAAGCAAGTCAGCCAAACCCTGGCTGAGATGAAGGCTCAAGAGCAAGGCACCGACGCCAAGAGCGAAATCGTCGCGCCCTAGATGCTTCGTGGCTGCCGAACGCTCGCGCTACATCGAGCGCGACTTCAGCCGCTTGCCAGTCGTCAATTTCTCCGGAATGCCGTCCGGAAACTTCTGGTTGAGCCACGCTTCGATGCGGTCCCGGCGATGCTCGGGATACGGATGCGATGACAGCCATTCGGCCTGATTCGAGCGGCCGGATTGTCGCTCGTCACTGCCGGCCACGCCGACCGCGGTGACCAACAACTGGCCGAGCTGCCCTTTGGCCATGTGCTCCGCTCCATGCCGATGAACGACGTGACCGATCTCGTGACCCAACACGCCGGCGAGTTGAGCTTCGTTCTCCAGCCGCTTGAGCAGCCCCACCGTGATGAAGATCTGACCACCCGGCAGCGCGAACGCATTCACGGTGTCGGAATCTCTCAGCAAGTGAAACTCGAATTGATATTCGCTCTTTCGAGCGATGCTCTCGGCCACTAGTCGTTCGCCGACTTCGCGGACGAGCTGCGCTGCCGGCTGTCGCCGCTCGACCTCGCCTCCCATCCTCTGAGCCATCACCGGAGCCGACTGCACCCCCAAGGCGATTTCCTGCGACACCGACAAGGCCACGTGCTGCTTCTCACCAGTGATCGGATTCACTTGCCTTTGGCCGACGTACTGAAACAGCCCGATCGCAACCAGCACGCCGGCAATGATCCACTGCGGCCGAATGCGGAATCCTCGATGATTTGGCCCCAACTCGTGCGACATCGCTGCGAACCTAGGCTGCGTGAACTTGGTCAACCACGCCGACGGACGGTGACGCGGAATTCATCCCGCCCCAGCGGAACGCCCACCCGACACGGTGCTTAAGTTAGCGACTACTCGAAGAGAAAACGATCTCGAACGACACACCGCCAAATTGGACACGGGGCGAAACGCCAATTCGGTCTGTCACGCCAAAATGTCCTCGATCGGCGCTTGCGGCTTCCCAAAAAGCGCCGCGGCCCACCGAGCATCTTGAGCATGACGCAGTTCCCTTTCGATGTCGGTCCCAGCCAATCATCGGCCGTTCTTGATGTGAGTCTGAACGTAACGGAACTCGACAGTGATCACAAGCGGCATTTCCCCGCCGATCGTGGCGGACGCCGCCGGCGCCGAACGCGTGATTTATTCTCCGCTCGTCTGAATATGACGCTGACCCGAAGCGCGAGCGAGGGGCTGCGGTCTCCGACCCTCGCTCGCGCTTCGGGTAAGACGTTCGACCATCAACACGGCTGGACCAACTGATTCCGGAACGCGAACGTCGTTAAGTGTGGCGCTAACCGCGTGATTGCGGTTTGCGCCTGCCGCCGGACTCTGGCCTCGTCGAGACCTTGTCCGTGGATGGGAATTTACGAAACTGTAAAAAATGTGATTGCATTCGGTGTTCTCGTTCGTTTGTACTCGCTGCGAGTCAGGAGTTAGCAAGTACGGATGTGTGTGCGGCAGGGAGGTCGCTCCGATGGAGCGATCGTATGGAGACGACGGTTTCCCAACGCCGGTTGATTCTGCGGTCGTTTCAGAGTCCCGGTGATATTGTGATGCTGACGGCGGCGGTTCGTGATCTGTATGCGGCCGCGCCCGGTCGTTTTCTGACCGATGTGCGCACGTCGGCGGACGCGCTCTTCGAGAACAATCCGCACATCACGCGGCTC
>CAYSHJ010000912.1:0-12788 GCA_964430385.1 uncultured Planctomycetaceae bacterium | reverse complement strand
AACGCGGATCATTCCCGAGGACGAAAAGATCCGCGTGGCCTATCACGAATGCGGCCACGCGCTGGTCGCATCGAGCCTGCCGCACACCGATCCGGTCCACAAAATCTCGATCATTCCGCGCGGCCTCGGCGCGCTGGGCTACACGATGCAGCGGCCGGAAGACGACCGGCAGCTCCTCACGCAGTCGGAACTGCACAATCGCATCTGCGTCTTGCTGGGTGGCATCGCCGCCGAGCAGATCGTTTTCAAGGAAACCTCGACCGGCGCGCAGAACGATTTGCAGCGCGCGACCGACATCGCGCGCCGCATGGTCACGGAATTCGGCATGAGCCAAAAGTTGGGTCGCGTGCATTACAGCGAAACGCGCCGCTCGCCGTTCCTGGGAACAACACACTCGGGCGAACCAGAGCACAGCGAAGACACGATTCGCGAGATCGATCTGGAAGTGCGTCGCATCATTGATGAAGCGGCCAGCACCGCGCTCGACGTCCTCAACGAACGCCGCGAGGTTCTGGAGCACATGACTCGTGACTTGCTCGAAGTCGAGGTCATGGACGCCAACCACTTGAAACGCATCCTGGACGAACACAAGACCGGCCCGCAACTCGTGCCGGGCACATCCGCGCAACCCATTGCTGAGCCGCCGCCCGAATCGCCAACATCACTGTCGCGCGAGACGGCGGACGGGCATTGATCGTGGGGATGCCGTGCCGGTGTCACGTTGCTCCATACGCGTGGCTCGCGTTCGGGAATCGCGTTGGCTTCAGTGCCCACTCGCAGGTCGCCGCACCTGTGCGAAATCCTGTGACGTTTCCTCGCCAACCAGCGCCATGTCGACGGTATTTTGAGCAGCATCGCCGCCAAGCCAGCACGTCTGCGACTCGGCGCGTTCGATCAATCCAGCGAGGGTGCATTCCTCACGAGGAAATTCAGCGATGCCGACCTGAAGCCGCAGCCCCAAGTCCTCGTGTATGCTTTTCGCAGCTTGGTCCAGCAGCGATCGCACCGAATTTCCCTCCGTTTCCGGAAACATGAGGACAAAACCATCGTTTCGAAAAACCACCAAATCACTGGTAGACGTGGCGTCCAACAGCACGCCGGCGACACGCGATTCCAAGTACTTGCGAACAATTTCGTGGCGGGCTTTTTGCGCGAGACGTTCCAGGTCCGACTTCTTGAAATCACCGCTAAATGACACGGTCGCCAAGGAAAGAGCGTGCTCAAAGCGTCGCGCCCGCTGCATTTCTCGGTACATCTCGGACTCGCCGTCTTTCAAGTCGAACGGCTGCCTTCCCAAAGGTATCGCAGCCAACTCACCGGCGCTGCGCACGAACTCATCAAGCCCGTGGGCGACTCGCCAGGCGAGCACGTTCGTCAACCCTAACACCAGGCATTCGGTCACTGTAATCGGCAGTTGCGGTCCGAAAAAAGCGTAGCCAAGCGACCACTTGAGAACCGCGTACAGCGGAAGACTGGCGAACGTGATTTGAGCCAACGTCACCTTTCGAAGCTTGGGAATGCAGATGATCACCACAGCCATGGTGCCCACCAGCACGTACAAGAATGTTGCGAGATTGATTGGCTTGTACACTCGTTCCACGTTGTACAATCCCGTCAACCACAACGTGAGCAGGACCAACGAAACGCGTAAGTTGAGCATCTCTGTAGCACCCTTTCGGAAAAAATTGCGGCACGCAGCCGCGCGATTAACGCCTCAATATGCCCCTTTTTGGCTCAACACGGCTGAAAACGTCCCAAACAGAATCTGCAGGTCGAACCAAAAACTCTGCCGTTCGATGTATTCGCGGTCGAGCCGAACTCGGTCGTCGAAATCGAGATCACTGCGGCCGCTGATTTGCCAGAGCCCGGTCACACCAGGCTTGACCTCCAACCGCTCGGTGTGCCACAGCGTGTAGGTGCTCGCGTCGAACGACGTCGGACGCGGCCCCACCAAGCTCATGTCGCCCTTAAGCACGTTGAAGATTTGCGGCAGTTCATCGAGACTCGTTTTTCGCAGGAAGGCCCCAACACGAGTCACTCGCGGGTCGTCAATCAACTTAAAGTCAGGCCAAGTCAATACATTCAAGTGGGCTAGTTCTTTTTTCAGCTCTTCCGCGTTCTCAACCATCGTCCGGAATTTGTGCATCCGAAACCGCCTCCCCTTATGGCCCGTCCGCCGCTGGGCGAAGAGAATTGCTCCCGGGCTCTCAAGCCGTATCGCCACGCCACAGAGGAAAAGGACGGGAAGCACGACCGGCAGTATCGCAAGGCAGACGGCGACGTCGAAACAACGCTTCACGACGTTGAAACGCGATTTGCTCAGGACTCTTGATCGCCGGCGAATCAACGGATACGACGATAAAACAAACGTGGCGGTGGACAATTGGGGACTCCTGGGCGTTCTGTTTTTAAAAAATAGTAATAACAGGATAGATGCGGTGATTTGATGAGCTATGATTGTGCAAAATAGTTGCGACAAGTGCAATAGGGCAGTTTGGGGTCTTTAGTGGAATTGCCGAAAAAAATTTGACTTTTCGGATTCAGCGCTCCGCGATGGCGCCTTTGCGAACCGTGTTTCGAGAGCTTGTTGCTAAGGAATCCCACATGGCCGCTCCAGTTGGCACTTCTCCTCAGGGAATTGATCTGCTTTTCTGCTGGCGAAATCGAAACGTACTTCTGGCATGCATCGTGGGTGGTGCCACGTGTTTTTCAATTCTCTGGTCTCCAGGCTGGATCAGCAGTTCGATTCTTGGCGTCGCAACATCTTTTGCCGTGCTGCTCTGCGTCTGCAAGCGACGAGGGGTCGACGATGCCTTTCCGGAACTCCGGAAGACCCCGTTTTCAAGCTGCATTTTGCCGCCTCGAAGAGTTGTCGCCGTTTCCGATGCTAAGCCGTCGGAAACTCCGATGCGGCTGGCCTACATGATGTCCCGATTTCCAAAGCTCACCGAAACATTCGTGCTTCGAGAAATGGTCGAAATGGAGCGGTTGGGGAGAGACGTCCGCGCCTATCCGCTGCAGCGGGAACGAACGAGCATTGTTCATCCAGAGGCGATAGCTTTCGTCGAACGAGCCTGCTTCACACCTTGGCTGTCTACCGCGATTCTATTCTCGAACGCGAAAGTGCTGTTGCGGAATCCGGGTCGCTATCTGTCGACGTTCCTAACGCTCATTCGCGTGAACTTTGGCTGGACGCGTTACCTTTCTGGGGCCATCCTGTTCTTTCCGAAGGTTGTCTACCTGTCAGAAAGAATGCGGAAGGACGGCGTTCAGCATCTGCACGCACATTTTGCCAGCCATCCGGCAATGGCGGCGTGGGTCATCCATCGACTGTCCGGTATTCCGTACAGCTTCACGGCTCATGGTTCCGACCTGCACTGCGACCGTCACATGCTGCGTGAAAAGGTCGCCGATGCGACAGCGGCCGTCACCATTTCTGACTACAACCGACAATTGATCATTGCTGAATGCGGTGCGGACTCGGCCAGCAAAGTGCATGTCGTTCGCTGTGGTATCGATCCGAAAATCTTTCCCGCTCGGAAGACCCCGACCAGTTTTGATCGCGGACTGGGACCGTTCCAAATGGTTTGCGTGGGCACACTACACGAGGTCAAAGGTCAGCAGTATCTATTACAGGCATGTCGCCGCGTCGCGGACAATGGTCTCAGTTTTGTGTGCCACCTTGTCGGCGACGGTCCCGACCGTGAAATGCTTGAGAAACTCGCGGCGGAACTCGGCATTGCCGCACACTGCAAGTTCCACGGCAAGTGTACCGGCCCCGAAGTCCAGCAATTGCTTGCCGACATCGACGTGATCGTCGCGCCAAGTGTTCCGACCAGTGACGGTCGCCGTGAAGGAATTCCGGTGGTGTTGATGGAAGGACTCGGTTCAGGCATTGCCGCCATTGGTAGCGATCTTTCCGGAATCCCGGAACTGGTACGACACGAACAGACGGGGCTGCTCACCCCACCGCGCGATGCCACGGCCATCGCGGACGCGCTTCTGCGCATCGCCACCGATCATCAACTCAGATACCAACTTGCGTCGGCGGGGTGCGAACTGGTTCAAAAGGAATTCAACGTCTCGCGAAACACGGCTGCCCTTCTGAGTTTGATTCAAGGAAGCCCCTATGCCGATGCATCACTTCCGGCTGAGGACTCTGCGAAGAAGCAAGAGGAGCAGGACCACGTGAATGAAAGAAACGTGGAGTCCGCATGTCTAGCGTAAAAATTGTTCTGCCTCGGGCGGAATTGGAGTGAGGCTCTGATCGGGGTAGCCTTGCCCCGACCCCGCGTCCGTGAAATCCATTCAGCGGTTGCTTAGCTGCTTTTCGTTGATCAAGAACGAGATCAAGTCCACAAACTCATCGACGGCGAGTGTTTTTTCCAAGCCGTCGGGCATGATGCTGCTGGCGTGATCCTTCAGTTCCTCGATGTCGGCTTTTCGCAGCGAGTGCTTCTTGCCTTGATTGTCGGCAAGCACCAAGGTGTCGTTGTTCTCGAGCACTTTGAGGCCGGTTAACACGCGGCCGTCGTGCAGCACCACGGTCAGTGACTGAAATCCGGCGGTAATGGTACGACTGGGTTCCAGCAGTGACTCGATGATATGGATCCGCGAAAAGCGGCTGCCGAGGCCGGTCAGTTCGGGGCCGATCCGCTCGCCTTGCTCACCGAGCCGGTGACACTTCAGGCACTGCGACTTTTCCACTGTTAAGAACAGCTTGCGGCCGCGTTCGACGTTCCCCGCGCGGGACAACGCCGCCTCGACCAGACGCTCGTGTTCCGTCTTCGAGCTTTTGCGACGAATTCGCGCATGAAACTCCAGCGCGTCATCCGTCACGCCGCTAAGTTGCAGCAGCAGCCGATTCGGTCCTTTCGCGAGTTCGCCTTCAAAGCGGTCGGTATCCGGTTGCAAGCGGCGAGCCTCCGCACGTTCCAGAACCGACTTGCCATTGAACCAAACTCGGAGCGGACTGTTGCTCGACATCAAGAACTGTGCGGAGGCTGCGTCGGACGAACTGAAATCGGCATACGCCAGCCAAACCCCGTCCTTGATCGAAAGATCTTTTTCCACCGAGCGCACCAGCCGCACGCGAGCATCCGGTCCATCGCCGAACGCAGTATTCGTAGCCCGGACGCCTAAGTCCGGGCGATCGGACGTAGGCGTTCGATCTACTTGCACCGCGATGCGAGCAGCCTCGTCACGCGACAACGGTCCGATCAAATGCCAGCACAGCAGGACGCCGCTCGTCCCCTGCAAGTCAAACAACGCTCGTTCCAGATTTGCGCGACTTGTCGCATCAAGTCCTTCTTGATCGGTCCACTTCGACAGCATCGCGACCGTCAAACTGAGCACCTCCGCCGACGAATTGCGGGTGGCGACCTCGACCACCGCATTCGCATCATCCGGCCCACCGAAGTCCGCGAGGCAACGCAGTGCGCTCACTTGCGTTGCCGCATCCGACAACGCGGAGACGGCCAGCGGCACGACCTGCGGTTCGCGCAGTTGCCGCAGTGAATCGAGGCTTGCCAGCCGCACTGCGACGTCGGCATCTCGCGCTAAAGTCAACAGAGCAGGGATGACGACTCGCACGCCAAGTTGACCTGCCGCGAACGCCGCCGCACCGCGGACGCGCGCGTCAGTGTCTTTTAAGAGAGCCGGAATCAACTCTGCTCCGTCCGCGATTCGCAGGGCCGCCAATGTTTCGATGGCACCGGCGCGCACGTCAGCGTTTGACGACTGAGTCTTGCCCAGCAGCAATGTCTGGGCTGCGTTGCTAACCGTCGGCGGACTGCTGGCAGCGGAATTGCACTTTCCCAATTCACGCAGCACACAGGCAAGAATCGGATCGTCATCCAGTGTCTTGGCGAGCGCGACCAGTTGTGGTTCGCGTGATTCATTCAATCCACCGGTCCATTGTGCGAAAGCCGCCAGTCGCGCGGTGTCGGGTTTGCGAGCGTCGCTGATCGCCGACTGCAACAATTCGCGCTTCGCCTCGGAGAGATGTTCGTGGAGTGAATCGAGGATCACCGTGAGTCGTTCCGCATCTGTCTCGTCGCGCAGCCACGTGGCGAGCGTTTCCAACCGTGTTGGGACTTTCTCCCGCTGCATCCGACGCAACGTGGCCAAGCGCGTCGCCACATCGGATTCGGCGAGCACTCGATTCAACGCTTGCTCGATGAGTTCTGTCCGATCCCAAGCCACCGTGTTCGCTGGCCGCGGCACCGGGCGGAATCCCCAATAGACCCACTGTGTCGCCGGCTTCCGATACACGCGGCACAAGGCGTCGGCGTACTCGCGCTGGCGAACGGGATTTGTGTCCGAGCGCAAGCGTGCGATCAATCCATGGACAATTCTCGGTTCGTGTTGATCCGCGATGGCTCGCAATGCGACATCGCGGATCGTGACTGAACGATCTTCTGGTTTTTGAAAACCCGATGCCGGTTGGTTGTCCAGCAGCCGGAGCACGCCTGCCCAATTGCCAGACTGCCTCAGCGTTTGCTGAGCTGCGTGCGCCAGCGGCGCATCGAGACTAATGACTTGCTTCCGCAACCATTCCGGCGACCCCGACCAACGCAACCGTCCCAGCGCGACGACGACCTCGAATTCGAGAGGCGCTTTCTGTTTTTGAGCCAGTACCGCCAAACGCGCCGCGAGCGTCGCATCACCCGGTCCGGCATCCAGCCGATGTTGAACCAATATGGGATCGGTCAGGTCCGCCAGTGCCCGCACGACTTGCACTCGCACATTCCGATCGAAGATAGGCTCATGGATCGAAAACAAAACCGGAATTGCGTCTTGGCCCAATCCATGCGCCAGAATCCAGACCACATGCTTCCAGGCTCGCATATCGAGGTTGAGCTTGAGCTTGTCTCGCTGGAGAACTTCCCACATCGCCGCCACACCCTCGCGGCCGCCACGCTCGATTTGCAATTGAGCTTCGAGCCGTTCGTAGTAGCTCTCCGAATTGAGCCGCGCGATCCAACCTTCCATGTCGTTCGGTGCCGGCTGTCCCGCGCTGGCGCGTCGGACTGGTGTGCCATGAGCGATTCGATAAATTCGCGAGCGGCCGCGCTTGGGGCGTTGGCCGTCGGCCCAGTCGGCGATCAGCAGTGAACCATCGCGATCCACGATCAAGTCCGTCGGCTTGAAGCCGTAGGGATCGCTTTCCGCTCCGGCCACGAACTCGATCTCGTTGACCGGTGCGAAGCCGCTACCGCGCGATTCCGGAGCGTACCGCATCACCGCTCGGCCCCATTCGCAGAAGTACAGGCCGCGAAACTCGGCGGGGAATTGCCTCTCGCGGTAATAGACTCCACCGGCGGATGAACCCAAGCCCAAATCGGCCAGCGGAAGCAGCGCTTCGTCCGGTCGTTCGTCATAGAGATATGGATAGCCGTGATCGGCTCCGAAGAAGCTGTGGCAGACGCGAATCTTGTAATTGCCCCCGTCGTTCTCGTTGTCACGCGTGAAGACGTTGAGGTCGTCGTCGAGAGCCACGTCGTAGATGTTCCGCAGGCCGGTTGAGAACACATGCAAGTCGCGACCATCGGGTCGGCAACGGAGAATTCCGCCACCGTTCAGCACTAACAGGTCTCCTTCCGGTCGAGTCACGTCGCAGCCGTGATCTCCCAAAGCCAAATACAGCCAGCCGTCGTATCCGGCGACAATGCCGTTGGCGTTGTGCAGCCGCACCTTATCCTCTTCGGGAGGCAGCCCGAAGCCTTTGAAGAGATGCCGCCGCTCGTCCGCTTGGCCGTCGCCGTCGGTGTCACATACCGCCGTCAAATACGGAGCGTGCATCACGAACACGGTTCCGTCGTGATACGTCAGTCCCTGAATCGAACCGAACCCGTCCGCCCAAACCGGCGCACGGTCGGCATAGCCATCGCCGTCGGTGTCCTCGACAAGACGAATCTCGTCGTGCCGAATGATGTCGGTGGTTCCCAGCCCGGTCATGTAATCGACGGCGACGAACAACGTGTTGGCTCGCGGCCCCAGCGCGATCGCCGACGGATACTCGATCAACGGATCGCAGGCAAAGAGCGTCGCCTGAAACCCTGGTGGCACTCGCAGCGGCGGGAAGCGTTTCTCCGTCGCCGGCCCGGTGAGCGGCGGCTCATCGGCGACCAGCAGGGTTGCCAGAAACATCACCCAACAACAGGCGGTCCGAAGGAATCGTGACACGATGCGTTCTTCCAGCAAACGTGGGGCAGGTTTGCACTCGGACGCCAACTCAGCGAACCACAAAACGCTGCGGCACTCGGTGCGCCGGGAAGACGACGACTTGCGGAGACAGTTCTTCGTCCGGAGACAACGAATCAACAATGCGGTGCGTCGCCCGAGCACTCAAGCCGGCGAAGACCACGACGCTGAATCGCGAGTTCCACGGATTCTCGCTGGCAACGATCACCGCGCTGTCGTGATCTACAAAAGCCTCTCCGCGCACTGAGAACGACTGTTTTCCGAATCGCACCGGCGATTTTTCGGCGGCGCGGAGGAGCAGTGAATTGGTCAATGGTTCGCCGACGACCAGCAGATGCTGCGACTTCAAGTCCTCGTCAGTCACGTCGCGGTCAGCCTTCAGCGGAATGTAGTGATTGGCGAACCGCCGCGCGACAGCGTATTGCAGTCGCTCGCCGATCTCGCGGTTGGCGACGGCGTCCAAGCAGCCCGGCTTTTCCAAAAGGGGAGGCCTCTGTCCCGTGCCAAACACGATCAGTGCTCGATTCGGCTCCGGCTCGAACGAGTGAATCGACCAACAATCGCCGACGTGGTCTTTGGCCACGACGTCGCTAGCCAGCCACTTCCCCAAGACGCCGGCCGCTTCTTTGCCGCCGCCGTGCCCGATGGCCTTTCGGAACTGTTCCGTCGTGATGTCTTGATCGGCGTGAGCGACCCCGAAGTTATCCAGCAATTTGTCGAAGCGATCGGCTCCGAGCGTTTGCCGCAGTTCGGCCAGTAGCATCACGCCTTGGCCGAGTGCAATCGGATACCAGTCCAGCGAACGCGAGTCCGGCTGCGTTTGTAATAACGGCACATCGCGCCCCAATCGCTGCCGAGCCGCCCACCAGTTGGACTGGCGTGTGAATAAGGCCACGTCAACCAGGTCTCGCGCCGTGCGATCCAGCTTACCGTCCTTCGCGTCGGCTCGCAGAGCATTCTCAAACGACACGATTTTTTCGAACTCGGCGAACGCGGCCGCCAGGCCTTTGTCAGCGGGCGTCTTTGGCCGCAACGTGCCGCGCCAGGCGAAAGGATGACGTTGCTCAAAGGCGAGCTTCGTACTCTCGACTTCATCCGGGAACGGATCGAGATCGACCGCCACCTTGTCTTGGCGAGCGGGGGGCGTTAGCCCCCCGGTTGACGCCAGAGGCGGCGGCGTGCTGTCGTCGCTTGACGCCACTGGTGGGCTGACGCCCACCGCTCGCCTGAATTGTCGCTCGTGCGTCTTCAGCAACGTCCAATCATTTGCGACGAGCGGCTGCGCCTCGGGATCAGTTTCCAGCTCCTCTTTCGACGCTCGCCAAGCTCGGCCAAGCGGTGGTCCGAAGATCGCCCACGACGAAAGATCTTTGGCCAGCGCGGACGTCGTGAACTTCGCGTCGCATGACGGATAACCCACGATCGGCGGAGTGCTGTACGCCTCGAAGCCGAAGGATTCGGTCAGGCCGCCCCGCTGCTGATGTTTGTCGAACAGCTTCAGCCACGCGACGTCACGCCGGCCGGGATGCAAAACCAAATTACCCGGCTTGCCGCCTACGTCGGCGACCGTGTCGCTCAACACGTCACGGTCTTTCGTGTTGTTACAGCCCCAATAAAATCCCTTCGTGCCGCCGGGCCACTCGTCGCGGCTACTGCGATACAATTTCGTACGCCGCGTGCCCAACTCGAACATCGCGATCTCGTTTGTTTTCGTGTCGGCCAGCAGCCACTCGTTCGTGTAAAGACCGTTGTTGCGGGTGCCCAGAATCTCGACCGCTTCATCAATCGAGTTGGCATACTGCACCGCGCGGCGAATGCGCGAGGCTTCCGTTTCTCCGCTGATGTCAAACGACGTTTGGTCGATCGTCGTCTCGGCAATCAGCAGCCCGCTGGCTGAGATGTAATAGTCCAGGCCACTTTGAATGCCGCCGGGAAATGTTTGACAGACGAAGCGATGACCCTTTGACGGCGTCACGTCCAGCCAGACGTTGAAGTGATACACAAAGCTCAGCTCCGACATCGTGATGTGACCCATCATCACACCGCCGGTCGCATCGGTCGTCGCCGGCCGAGTGGCCACGAACGCACTGCACTGCTCGCGCTTGCGAACTAACGGTGGCGAGGCTTGCGGCGAGGCAAACCGCTGCGAGTCGATTCCCGTGGGCGTCGCCGCGAGCGCACTCTCCAAGAATCCGACTTCCACATCGGAATTCAGCGTTACGATGTCGAGTAGATCGAGCCGCCGCTTGTCGAATTTGGCACCTGCGGCGGCGGCACCGTCGGCGATCCCTTTCATTTCTTCCAGGCACTCTTGGTCGTATCGCCGCAGGAACGTCGCGTCACTCAGCAACCGCAGGGCCTTCCACGCGGCCTCGGGATCTTTGTGGCTGCGCGTGCGTGCCAGGGTCTTGATGTAGTCGACGATCTCTCGCGCCAGCAGTCGCCCGTGTTGGTAACCCCGCTCGTACGGCACTCCTTCGATATGCACCACCAGCCAGCCGGCTTGAGGATATTTCCATGCCGGACCATGTCGCTGAACCACGTCCGGGTCGGGCGCGAACGAGGTTGACTCGGCACCGATGACCAGAGACCAAGGAGCAAGGACGATTGACGAATGGATCGCCAACGTGACGATCGCCACCAGGACACCAGTTCGGTTTTTGGTCATGGGTCGGTCCCTTATTTATCGCTATCCGCGACTGTGTCGTTTTCTCGATCCGATTTTCGATTTTCGATTTTTGATTTTTGATTTTTGATTGAGAATTCGAACTGCGGTTCAATCGAAAATCAAAAATCGGCAATCAAAAATCCTCCGTCATTTGGTTGCGGCTCAGCCGCGCTGCACTTTGTCATTGGTCCTCGGAGCCCGGTGATCACACCGGCAACCCGCGAGCGACGCGAATCTCGCGCACCCTTTCCACAACTTCGTTGATCAATTGACCGTTCCGTTCGAGAGCTTGAAACTCGCGAACATTAGTCAATAGGTTGCAGCACAGCGTCGCCAGAGCGACCAGCAAGTGCAACGTCGAGGCTGACAAACCACCCCATCCGCTGAAGCCCGTCTTCGAGGCTGGATCGGCCGCGGCACCAAAACCGACTGTCGTCACCAGTAGCAGCAGGCTCAGCATCATCAGCGGCAGGGCGCGGTACTTGAGCCGCTGACTCTCAGTTCGCCAGCGGTCTTCCAACTGATACGCTTTGCTGACGTCTTCCATCCAACGGCCCGTGCCCATGAAGTAAGTCAGAACCAAAGCGTGAACCAGTGCGGCGAATACAAGTCCCGTCAGCGCCAACATCAAATGCCAGGACACGAGACCTTGCGATTCGGAGACACGCGGGTCGCCGATGTTCAAGCCGATACCGAACACCACTAGCAACAGCAGTGTGCTGGCCGAGGACAATGTCAAGAAAATCCGCGTCACGCCTGCCCCCTTGGGAATATCCTGGCTGTTGAGAACGATCAGGATTGTAGACGCCGAGCAGCCGATTCGCTTGTTTGACGGCTATGTGGACCCGTGCCGAAAAGTAGACGAGTCACTCCCTGACTCGAACGCTCCGGCCACGGAGTGACCGGGCTACTTTTGCCGCACCCTCGCGTCAGACTGCCTACTTTGTTCTGCGGGTCCACTTAGAATGACGCCGCGCCACAACTCATACGGAGACGCCTCATGCCTGACGCGATTGCGTATCTCAACGGCCGGTACATTCCGAACTCGCAGTGCGTGCTGCCGATCTATGACGGCGGGATCGTGCTGGGAGCGGCCGTCACCGACCTGCTGCGAACGTTCGCGGGCAAGCCGTTCGCGGCCGCGGAACACACGCGACGGTTTTTCGAGTCGGCTCGGTATGCCTATCTCGACTTGCGGATGTCCGAGACCGAGATGCTGTCGATCGTCGACCAGTTGATCGTTCACAACTTGGAAGCTTGGCCGGGTCGCGAATTGGCTTTGGTGTTCTACGCCACCGTCGGTGAATTCGCCGTTTACGCCGGCGCCGCTGGCATGGCCGGAGATCGGCAGTCGACGGTTTGTCTGCACTGTTTTCCATTGCCATTCTCGCTGTGGCAAGACGCCATCGCCAACGGCGTGCATGTTGTCACGCCGACTCAGCGGCACGTGCATCCGAATATTCTCAGCAGCAAGATCAAGCATCGGAATCGGCTGCACATGTGGATTGGAGATCAACAAGCCAAGCTCGCCGATCCGAAGGCCGTCGGCCTGTATCTCGACCTGGACGGCAACATCACGGAGACCGGCGGCGCCAACTTCGTCATTTACAAACGAGGTACGATTCTTTGTCCTCGACGCAGCAACATTCTTTGGGGCGTGTCGTTGGAAACGCTGCGACGGCTGAGTGACGGGATGGGAATCGGCTTTGTCGAACGAGACCTGCAGTTGCACGACGCGATCAACGCCGACGAAGCCTGGCTCTGCACGACACCTTATTTCCTGGCCCCCGCCGTGAAGATCAACGGCCTGGCGATTGGCAGTGGTCAACCGGGACCAGTTTGGCGGCGATTGATCGACGCCTTCAGTGCCGAAGTCGGCGTCGATGTGGTACGGCAAATTTTGGAATCCGCAGCG
>CAYSHJ010000911.1:0-10891 GCA_964430385.1 uncultured Planctomycetaceae bacterium | reverse complement strand
CGTACCGGTTGTCACACCGACCGCGAACTGCTGTGGCTTGGAGGGAATCGCCGCTCGGATACAACACTTCCTCCGCAAGTCCTTGACCACAATGCGGCCGGCACGGCTCGAACTTCAGAAAAGAACCAATTGAGAAGGAGGTTCCTCAACGGCTCGACTACGTTTTCCAAAGAACACCTCCTGTTTGCCGAATTGGCGATCGGTGATCGACATCAAGCGGACTTGGCCTTCTTGGGGGATGACTTTGCGAACTCGATCACGCAGCGAGTCACTCATGTCTTCGCCGGAGCAATATCGCGCATAGACCGAGAACTGCAACATGCTGAAGCCTTCGGACAGCAGCTTTGCACGAAACTGCGCGTACCGCTTGCGGTCGCGTTTCGTTTTGACTGGCAGATCGAAGAGGGCGAACAGCCACATTCCTGAATACCCTGAAAGCGTGAGTTCACGGCGCGGCATGGAGCGACTCCGGCAAGTCCAAGACGTCTGTTTCGTCCATGAGCGCGGCGGCCAGCGACGACGCGGCTCGCGTGAGCGTGTCGAACAGCGTGCGTTGCTCGCCTCCCAACAGGCAGCGCTCTGTCAGTGCCGACAGCAATTCTTGTTTGGCTTCGCGATTGAGTTCCCACAAGTCGGTGTGATGCTCGAAGAGCCGCACGACGGCGAGGTCCACGACCGGACGGAATGGCTCCATCAGGTCGTCCGCCAAGCAAAAGGCGTTGTACCGGTTGTGGTGATGCAGACCGAGTGACGGATGCAGTCCCGACGCGCACACGGCGCGAGCAGTCATGGCTCGGAGCACGGCGTAGCCGTAGTTCAGCCAACGGTTTTGAAGCGACAACAGCGAAAGCTCATCGACCTCGGCCGCTGCTTGCTGTTCGTCATCGCCTGCGAGCGAATCGTCTTCCGACCGAGTTGGCTCACTGGCCTCGTGAATGCGACGAAACGTCGAACCGAAGACCTTCGGCCAATAGCGTCGCGCAGCCTGAGCTTCCAAATTCGTCGTGTCACCGGAGCGCACCTGCGGAACCATCGCGAGCAACCCGTGATCCGAGCCGTGCAATTGCGTCAGCACTTCAGCTTGGCCACGAATTTTCGCGCGGGCAATTTGCTGCCACAGTCGTTTGCGAGTCGGCAACGAGGCACTCGCCTGAGCCGCGAAGCGTTCGGCCTGAGTGAAATGGCCAGCCAACGGCAGCAACATGCCGACCGGATGACGCCGTTCGTCACAGCTCACGAACACTCCGCCCGCCGCCGACAAGTTGGCCAACACCGACTGCGAATACGAGACCTGCGGATGAGCCACCATCAGCACGGCGACATCGGCAAAGGGAATCATCACGTCGGGCTGTTGGTCTCGCTCGATGACCAGCCGTTGCAGCGACGACCGCAGCCGCGCTCCGCCGTCAGAGATATCCAGAATCCGGTTGTGCATCGGTCGGGGTCTTGTCGCGATTTTGTTTCCGCGCTCCCACGACCCTCCGTGTCGCCACGTCTCCATCAAGCGGCGTCATTCTGGCCACGCCGTCGTTTGACTTGCAACAAAATTCCGGAGGATGGGCACTCTTGCCCGTCCTGCGTTCTGCCCGATTCCGGGACGGGCAAGAGCGCCCATCCTCCATTCATTCGTCCGGCACGATTTCGCCCAAAGGCGTGACGCGAACTTTCCGTGCGTGTCGCTTCCGTAAATTGTCGATCGACGTGATTCGATTCGCAGAGGTCTGCGCATCGCCAATCTTTCGGGCATCATTATGTTCTTGGAACTGAATGTCATTTTGAGTCGCGGTCTGTGAAATTTTTCGGACCTTGTAGATTTCACGCCTCCCATTCAAGTCGTCCATCTCAACGCAATCGTTGGCCATCAGGAAGAACTTGAACCGATAGTCCTTCCCCCAATCGCGCTGAATGATGTCGGCACCATCGTCGCCGGATTGCTTGTGGTCACGCCATCGTTGATACGCCTCCAGCCGAGGCACGAGCCGCTGCTCCCATTTCACTTCATTTCCGCCAGCGTCCAGCTTCGCGACGATGACGGTGTGATGATTGCTGCCGCCGGTCGGAGCGACAAACCGCTCGCGATGGCCTTTGCCAACCGTCTTCGGTTTGACATCGACGGCCAGCCGCACCTTATGAATCGGAATCAGCCCACCCTTCTTTGTCGTGAGATACGGGTGATTTCCCGGATCGGCGAATGCTTTCGCTGGGTCTTTCAAACCGGTCCCCTTGAGCCGGTCAAACTGCTGTTGCACCAACTCGCGAATGATCGGATCGACGATCTTGTCGCCAGTGACTTCGGTCAGGCTCAGCTTGTGCAGCATCTTGCGGACGTGATGTGCCGTGCTGCCGTCGGCGTGCGTCTTGAGCCGGCTATAGAGCGTGTCGGCGTGAAGCGTCCCCTCCAGTTTGTGATTCACGCGATGCGACACCGCTTGGCGAACTCCGTCGATTTGGAGAACGACGTCGCGAACTTCCGAAAGAAAACTGTCCGAGTTGCCCCAAGGCGAATCGACTTCCGCGAATGGCCGCCGCTCATGCCGTGCCGAGGCTCGTTCGGCGGCGTCTTCCAACAGCTTCACCGTGCCCGGACTGGTCAGCGCGATGGCCACGGCGTCGACGGCGTGATGGCGATGGTCGTCGCGTGTTTTCTCGCCTCCGCCGAGGATCGAATTCAGCCGCCACTCGTTTCGCAGATGAGCTGTGATGCCGCCGGTGCTGGCTTGAATTCGCAGACGGCCGGACTCGTCCCAACGTCCGCCGTACAGGCACGCGAGGTAATCGGCGGCACAGCTAGTCGTGAACCGCGTGTCGTTGAGTTGCCGGCTGACGAAGTCATCCGATACTTCGGTCATCTGGAAGCGTTCAAGCTTTTGGAAGCCGACTCGCCCCGTCCGCTTCATGAACTGGCGGACGTGGCTCAAGATGTCGTCCCATTTCTCGACATCTTGTCCGAAGGCTTGAATCGGTAGCAGGTCGTGCATCCGATGCCGATTCACGTCCGCTCGGCAAAGTGTCTTGTTGACGAACGAATCGTCGAGATACCGGCGCGGGAAAATGTGAGCGACATCGAACTGCGGCTGCGGACCAAGCAACGACTGCATACTGATCGAGTCGCCGGTAAACGGGCACTGCCAGCCGCACTCTTCCGCCAACAATACCTTTTCAATGTCCGAGCGTCTCGGCTCGGACATTCGCAACTCGTCGAGAATGCGCTGCTTGGCTCGTTCTCGCGACTTCCGCTGCATGTCATTCGATTTGGAAACTTCCTGCCGATTCTTTCGCGAGCGTTTCAGATCGCGAGCCAGCTCCACGCGAATGACATCCGGCTTACCGAACTTCCGCACGACAGCATTCACGACTTTGCGGACTTCCGTCAGAGCACGACAAACAGCGGGGTTCCGAAGCTGCGACATCGACTTCAACACCGGCGGCAAGAGATCGTGAACCGCCGTCGTCTTTGCCGTGCCGTAGCCAGCAGCTTCGCGAGCTTCCATGTACGACTTCCCGGCTTGCGGGTCTTTGCCCGACGGTTGCCGCAGTTGCTCAACGAGGTTCGTCAGTGCTCGTTTCGAGTGCCGCGCATAGCCCGGTTCCAACTGCGTATTCGCCAGCTTCTCGGCCGCGTCTGGTGCAAGGTTCCAAGCCCGCATCGCTCGCCGAGCCAGCGCCTTCGCGTCTTGAAAGTGCAGCACGTCGTAAACGATTTGCTCGCGCTGGGCTTCGCTGAACTCGTCCCACGCCGCGCCGAAGATTGGCCGCAGCCGATTCGTCGTGCGATCGCCGACGAGTTTTTCTTCCCCTTTCTCGTCCAGTTCCTGCGTGAACTTCGCACCCTTGCCGAGTCCTTCACGAGCCTTTGCGAAACTCAGCGATTGTTGACGGTTCAGCCTTTCGATCAAGGCGTTCCGCTCGTCCGCTTCCAGAAACCTCTCATATCCGTTGGCTTCACGAAGCTTGAGATGATTGACCTGTTGCCGGATGCGAAACTCCTGCGCGATCGGCAGTGCTTGAGCACATCGCCGCCGCTTCGGCTCCAACTCGCACTTGCCGACGAGTCCCTTTTGCGACTTCAGCTTTCGCTGGTGGAAGATCGCACGCTGAACCCCTCGCTTCGCCTCGGCCGTCAGTTCGGGATGATGCTTCGACTGCTCGGCCCACAACCGCTCAAACTCGGCCAGATACATCTCGCGGCCGGTCCAACGCTGACGGATGCGGTGCTCCAGCGGGTCCAGCGTCGCGAAGTATTGACCGAGCGTGAGTGTGCCCATCTCCTGCTGCAACCGGCTGATCGACTCTTTGACTTTGAGCGTGTCTTCCTTGCCTGACGCCGACGAATCTTTCGCAGGCTCGTCGGCGTTCAGCGCTCGCGACGTAGTCCGGTCGTCAGTCGCTTTCGATTTCCGCTTCGCTCTTTTCTTCAGTGGCTCGCCGGTCGCGTCCAGTTCATCGCCCGAATCCGCTTCCGCCTGTTGATCCGTCTTGCGATTGCTGCGATACCCGCGCCGCTGAGACAGATGAAACAACGCCCGACCGAACTCCAGCAGCGTAAGTGGCTCGGTTACGCCCTTCGATCTCAGTAGATACGGCAGCAACTGCGCGGCTCGTTCGTCCCCTTTCGGAACGTGCTTGTCCTTCAAATCGGCATCGAGCTTCAATAGCAAATCGTGACGCGATACCGAATCGAACGCTCCGTCCGGCAACAAACCGTGCCGCTGCAATTCGGCAAACGTGCGCCGCAACCGATCCGCTCGCCGCCACGTCTGCCGCCGCTGCAACCGAGCCGCGCGCCGCCCCGCCGCTCGCGAGGCATCGCGCCCGCTTTCGATGTCACCCTCAACACCCGCTTCAAAGATGCGGACGCCGGCCTGCCGTAGCCCGATCGGTTTGTTGTTCCGCGAGTCGATCACCGCCCAACCGACCGAGGTCGTGCCGATGTCCAAACCGAGAATGTACGGGCCGCTGTTTTCCGACAGCGGCGTTTGCTGTTTGTTCTGAACTCGAACATTCGTCATTGCAGTGACTCCTTGACGCCGCCGTCGGAGCGAGTTTCAATCTGCTCTGTTGTATCCGAGCGGCGATTGCCTCCTGGTCACAGTAAGGCTTTTGCACGATAGGTCCAACCCTCTGCACCCCGCGCCGAGTTCGCTCGGCCGGGGTGCTTTTTTTGCGCACTGAAAAACGATACTGGCAATACCGTGCCGCCGAGTCCGTGGGATTGGAGGGTGAGGGATTCGTCGGCGGTCAGGGCCTCGATCACGACTTCGTAGCCGACGATCTCGCGGTGCTGGACGCGAAGCGTGCGACGGTGGGGTTGGCCATCGGGGCGAGTGGGAAGAGTCAGAATGATCTGCTCTGAGAGGCCCAAGGCGGTGAGTTGTTTGCGGGCGGCGGCGGCGAAGAGTTCAGGCGTGAGCTGTACGGCAGCAATGTTCGAGACTTTGATGACCACCAGCCGGCTGCGCAGAGCGGTGGCGGGGACGAGTCCGCGCACCTGCGGGACGCCGACTTGCAACGCGGTCTCGCCCAACCGCAGCGTCTTCCCGGCGAGACTCAACAGCGGAGCCAACTCACCATCCGGAACGCGAATCGTCAGCGAACTCCAGGGCCTCAGCGACAAGAGACGTTCGCCGACTTGCTGACCTCGAATCGGATGCACCGCGATCCCGTTCTCGCGATGCGTCTCCGGCACCAACCGCGAGATCGCTCCATAAAGAGCGTACCCATGATCCACCGGAATCGGCTTCGTCGCCCGCACTCCAAACGCCAAATCGAAATGCGTCATGGTCGTCTTCCTTTCTCACCAATTCCGGCTCGCGGCTGAGACGCGGTGGGGGCGGAGATTTCGCAGGCCAGTTCGTACCGCTTCATCGCTTATCCCTCCATTGTCTTTTCGACTTAATCCGAAACAAACCCGATGTTGCCGGGGTTCACGTCAGCGACGTAGATGCCGTAACGACGTAGCTCCGCGAGGATGGAGACTGCCTTCGGCCAGTTCGCCTCGAACTGTTCTTCTTTCTCACGCTGCCATTGACCGAGAATCTTTTCGTCGTCATCAGGTGCATGGTCGAGATACGCGCCGCCGAAATCCAGGAGGAACGGTCGCACGACGATCAGCCCAAATCGTGATGACCGTCGATGGCGAACTCACGCGGATGCCTGTTTTTCTCCGTGAGGGTGGGCAGGCCACGAGCTGGAGAATTTTGCTCTCGAAATACGAGGGGCATCCAACGTCTCCCTAGCACTTTGTCACAGCAATGAATTCGGGTCGCGGAAATCAGCCGCAGGGCGCTAGCCCCGGTTCATGCTGCACAAACCGGACGCTAGCGCGTTCCGGCTCATCCGAAAATCATGCTGCACAAACCGGACACTAGCGCGTTCCGGCTCATCCGAAAATCATGCTGCACAAACCGGACGCTAGCGCGTTCCGGCTCATCCGAAAATCAAGCGGTGACAAAGCACTAGCGTGGGCGAGACCTCGGCGGGCCTGAGCCAGACGATGGACTCGAAGATGCCTTTGACCCTCGGGGGACTGACGTCCCCCGTTCGCCAATGCCTTGAGCCAAACGATGGACGACCTCCGTCGGAGTGCGATTCGGTTCGCGAGACGCTGATCCAGTCGTCTGTAGCCCAGGCCCTTGTGGCCGACCGATGATTTCTGACTGTCGATTTTCCGAATGATCTCGAAACGACCCGGCCACGAGGGCCGGAGCTACAAATTGCTGCAGCGATGAATTAGCCAGCCGTGGTTCCTCGGGGAGACAACAAAAGCGGCGGCGGCGGCTCCGGCCGCCGCAGTCCAAAGCACCACCGCACAGCAGCGATCAAGCGAAGCCGACAACGCCGGGTGACTGACTGTCTTTTATACGTCCAAGTCTTTGACATCGAGCGCGTGTTTCTCGATGAATTCGCGGCGGGGTTCGACGTGGTCGCCCATCAGGATGCGGAACATCTCGTCGGCGGCGGCTCCATCTTGCATCGTGACTTGCAGCAGCGTGCGTGTTTCGACGTTCATGGTGGTGGCCCAGAGTTCTTCGGCGTCCATTTCACCCAGGCCTTTGAAGCGGGTGATTTTTTTTCCTTTCTCACCAAGCTTGCGGAGGGCGGTCAACAGCTCGCGAATGCTTGGCAGGCGGACGTTGCCGCTCGCGTTTTCGATTTGGAAGGGGAAGTACGGTTCGCCGTTACGATTGCCGGCGGGCAGGAGGTCTTTCATCGCGAGGGCGAACGCCTTGAGCTCGCGCAGCGTTTCGTTGATCACGCGGACTTCGTGCAGGTCCATGATTTGGAGCATCGTGCCGCTGGCCGGCTTCGCGACGGTCTTATCGGACGACGTCTTGCTATCGCCGTTCGCTGGCAGCGTGCTCGCGACAGTGGTCGCGACGGTGGTCGCTGAGTCGGCCACCGTGAACTCTTCACCTCGTCGGCGTTCTTCGGCGGCCAGGAACTGGTCGAGTTCCTCCTTCGCGGCGAACCAGTGTTGGTCTTTGCCGACGAAGACTCGATAGCGCGGCAAGCTGCCCTCCGTGCTGAGGTGATGCGTCGCGAGATGTCGCAGGTCGATGCCGCGGCGTTCCATCGTTTGCAGCGGTTCGGCCAGCCGGCGGATCAGGCTGACCAGCTTTCGCAGGGAGTCGCCATCCACGCGGCGGCCGTCTTCCAGCACGACGACGCTCTCTTCCAGGCCGATGTCGATCAACTCGCCCATCATTTGCTCGTTCGTTTGCACATAGCGGCTTTTTCCCTTCTGTTCGACTTTGTAGAGCGGCGGCTGAGCGATGTAGATGCAGCCGTTCTCGACCAGCTTGCGCATGTGCCGGAACAAAAACGTCAGCAGCAACGTGCGAATGTGACTGCCGTCGACATCGGCATCGGTCATCAGGATCAGCTTACCGTAGCGTCGCGAGTTGACGTCTTCCATCTCCGCGCCGGGCGGGATGCCGATGGCCTTGAAGATGTTGACGATTTCGAGGTTGTCGAGAACCTTGACGAGCTGTGCTTTCTCGACATTCAGAATCTTGCCTCGCAGCGGCAAGATCGCCTGCGTGTTCGAGTCTCGTCCCGTGTCAGCCGATCCGCCGGCCGAGTCGCCTTCCACGAGATACAGCTCGGTCAGGTTCAGGTCATGACTGCGGCAGTCGCGGAGCTTTTCGGGCAGCCCACCGGTCGTGAGGCCCCCCTTTTTTCGGACCATCTCGCGCGCCTTGCGAGCCGCCTCGCGAGCCTCGGCCGCTCGCAGGCCCTTTGTCAACAGGATCTTAGCGGTCTGCGGGTTCTCTTCGAGGAACTTATTGAGCGCGTCATGCACGACCGACGTGACGATGCCTTCGACTTCACCGTTGCTGAGCTTCGTCTTGGTTTGTCCCTCGAACTGCGGCGTCGGCACGAGGACGGAGATGATTGCCGCCAGACCTTCGCGGAAGTCGTCACCGTTCGGCGTGAAGTCTTTGAAGATGTTGTTTTTCTTGCCGTAGTTGTTGAACACGCGTGTGAGCGCGTTCTTGAAGCCCGTCAGGTGCGTGCCCCCCTCGATGTTGTTGATGTTGTTGGCGAAGGCTCGAATGTTCTCGGAAAAGCCGTCGTTGTACTGCATCGTGACTTCCACCTGGACGCCGTCTTGCTCGGCCTTGATGTGGATGACTTCGGTGTGAATCGGCTTGTCGGTGCGGTTGAGGAACTTCACGAACTCGACCAGGCCATCTTCGTAGTGAAACTCCTCGGCCTGTCCGTTGCGTTCATCCGCGAGCCGGATGCGGATGCCGGCGTTGAGGAACGTCAGCTCCTGCAGGCGCTTCGCCAGCACGTCGAAGTGGAACTTGGTGTCTGGAAAGATTTGATGGTCCGGCTGGAATGTGACTTTGGTCCCGGTGGTGTCGCTCTTGCCGAGCTTTTGCAAGCCATGCACGAGTTCTCCGCGAGCGAAATCCATCGTCCAGACATGCCCTTCGCGCCGCACCTCGACTTCCAGCCACTCGGCACACGCATTGACGGCCGTGATACCGACGCCGTGCAACCCGCCGGTCCCGGTCTTGTAGCCACCCTTTCGATCAAACTTGCCGCCAGCGTGAATCTCGGTGAAGACGACTTCGAGCGCTGACTTGCCCCCTTGATCGGCCATCGCGCCGACCGGGATACCGCGGCCATCATCAATCACCGTCGCACTGCCGTCGGCGTTGACCTTCACCGTGATCGTGCTGGCATAGCCGTTGACCGCCTCGTCAATCGAGTTATCAACCACCTCAAAGACGAGATGGTGCAACCCACGCGAAGCACGATCGCCGATATACATATCCGGCCGCAGCCGAATTCCCGCAATCCCCTTGAGGGCCTGGATTTGGCTTTCGTCGTATTCACCGGCGGAGCCCGTTGGCGTCGCGGGGTTAGGTTCGCTCATGAGCTTCTTCCTTTGTGGGTGTGGGTCGCAATGGCAATGCGGCCTACTGCTTGAGGTCCGTCTTCAGCCGAAACTTGAGTTCTCGGATTTTCAGATGCGGGTGTTGTTGCTGAAGCGTTTCCAACAACTTCGCTTTGTGAAAGCTGGCCAATTCACTGAGAAAAGCCGTATTCGCCACGCCGATTTCCAATACTCCGCGAGTCAAACCGATCACGGCCGAGCAGCGACTGATGTTGTCGCCGGCTACACTTTTCCACGCTAGTTGCAACTGTTCGTTGCCGTGAACTCGCGCCAAGCCTTTCAGAGCGATCAGTTCCGACAGCACCTTCGCCAGCGGTTGCGGGGCGGCTGTTCGTCCACCGATGGTCTGAAATCCTCGTAGATCGGAGTACGGATCGTGCGGCATTTTGGAGTGCGGCGGCTCGACGCCGCTTTGGAATCGCCGTATAGCGGCTTTTTGAGAAATTACAGACTGAACACGATGGCACCCCTTTCAAAGGCTGCGCCAAAGTTCCAAAGCGGCGTCGGGGCACCCTCTGGGTCGCACCGTACTCCCAAAAGTTAACGATCGCGCGACAGGGGCATCACGACGTAGATGTAACCGTCGTCCGTCTTCAACACCGCCGCGCTGTCCGAATCCGTCAAGCAGACTTTTACCGACGAAACCGGGTCGAGAATTCGCAAAAACTCGACGACGTACCTCGGGTCGAATGTGATCGTAATTGGTTCGCCTTCGTAACTCGTTGGCATTTCCACTTTTGATTGTCCGACATCCGCCGCGATGCTTGTCAGTCGGAGTACTCCTTTCGCGAATTCGAAATCGACGCCGCGGCTCTCTTCGCTAGTGACGATTTGAGCCTGCCGCACCACCGATTGAAAAGGTCCGACCGGGAGAACAATTTCCACATTCGTCGAGGCTGGGATCACATCCCCATATTTCGGAAAGCGACCTTCCACCAAGCGGCTGTAGATCGTTGAATTGCCGCTCTTCACGAGCACACTGTTCGGATAAATGGCCACATAGACGTCTTGATCAGACTCCACAATGCTGCGTTCGATCAAGGCGAGCGCCTTGGAGGGCAACACGGGATGAGTCGCTCGCGGTTCGATCTGTCCGACCGAAGTGCAAGTCGTGCTGACGACCGCCAAACGCCGACTGTCCGTAGCAGCCATCGTCAGCTTGTTGCCGGAGAACTCCATCAACACACCACCTAAGGCGTATCGCGTGCTCTCGGTATCCGTCGCAAAGACCGTGCGGCGGATCATTTCCTTAAACGATGCCGACGGAATAACGTAATAACTCTGTGCATCAAACGCTTGCACCGGGGGAAACTCGGCGGGATCTTCGGCGGACAATCGGAACTCACTTTGCCCCGCGCGAATCCAGACCGCCTTTTCGGCGACTTCCAGATCGATACCTTCGGCCTGAACTTCTCGCAAAATGGCGATCACGCGATCCTTGGGCAGCAGCACCTCGCCAGCCGAGTCGGTTTCCACTCCGGG
>CAYSHJ010000910.1:0-3708 GCA_964430385.1 uncultured Planctomycetaceae bacterium | reverse complement strand
GTATAAATACGGGCACTTGTGGCATATTCCGGACTATCTGTGGCACTACATAACCACTCCACAAAAGCAAAACCTTGCCGTAAGTCCGATAATTTCAACAAACCCGCCCCGAACTCCGAAGGGGAACTGTCGAAGTTGAGTTTGAGCAAGGCCACGAATCCCGCCTGCTCGAAGTGCTTGTCTCCCGTCAGAGCGTCCGTGATGCCCTCCCGTTGCATGACGACGAACGAAATGCAGTCGGTGAGCGACCTTCCTTGTCAGGGCGAGCGTGATAGAAGTAAAAGGAATCCGCGAAGACCGTCTTCATCGCTTGGGCGTTCCGTGAATGTAGTGGTCGTGCTGAGCGGCGAAATCAGCCGGCATGTGGGGCATGCAACCCGCGAATTCCAGAAGGTCGATGAACGTTGGCTGTGCCTGAGCAATTGACTTGAGCTCGACTTCCACTCGCTCTCCGTCCGGCAATGACGGGGGCTCATCCAAAACGATCGTCCCATTTTTGATCGTCCCTTCCAGCAGCATGATATTTCTCCCGTGTTGCGGCCTTGGTCCACTGAGCGATCGAATTCTAAGTGGCCGCGCAGAGAAGTCTATGTAGCCACATTCGCCAGAACGTGGGTTCGCGACGATTGGCCCACGCTCTGGCCAGTGCGGCTACCAGCGACTTGATCAGCCGGAACGCGCTAGCGTCCGGTTTCCTCGGACTCCTAACCGGACGCTAGCGCGTTCCGGCTGATGTGCTACGGTCGGCCTGGAGTCGAATTCGTTCAGTTCACCGCGTTTCGCACCGTCACCGTGACGCGAGAACGCGCGATCGTTTGTACGGCGTCGTTGCCTCGTGCGAGTACCGTGAGAACATGCTCGCCGTTGGTGTGCTTGCGCGTGTCCCAACGCAGCGATTCAGCGGGCGGCACCGATTGGATGCGCAGACCGTCAACGTAGAGTTCGAAGTTGGCGGGAGAAATGCCGTCGGGTGAATCCGTCTTCGGTTGGAGCATCACGTCACCGGCGAGGGGACTGTCCTTCGCGAGTCCCTTGATGCTGAGCGTGAACTTCCTCCGCCACGGTTGGGCGAGCGGATCGCCGACGATCAAGAGTTGATAGGGACCGGTCACTGATTGATAGAAGGACTCGGCCAACGTGCAGCCGCTGGCGTAATGAGCGTGGATGAAGGGGGACGGGAATTTCGCTTGAACGGCAAACGGCTCGGTGACGGTTCCCGACGACCCGGCCGCGCCCTGTTTGAGGAACTCGGTCAGCGGTGTCTGTCCCGCCCCTTTCGTCATCACGCCGCCGAAGCTCGTGAGATGCTCGACGATCGCGCCGGGCAGGATCGTGCTGCCGCTCTTCGGCCAATCAAAGTCGGCGACCCCGATGACCGCGCCCGCCACGTCGGCCTTTTGCCGCGGCAGCACTCCGTCTTCGATGACCGCCTTCACTCCGAGCGACTCCAGCTTGCGAGCGGCATTGCGAAACGCCCATTCGCGAGTCGTCGAACGCACGTCGCCATTCCGCTCGAAGTAGATCGTGCCTGGCGGATGCGAACCGTCGGCCGCAGCCGATCGACGCAGGTTCGCCAGCGCCTCGTCAACGCTGGTACCTCGTCCGGTCGTACATGCCAGGACGGTCGAGAGCAGATAGCGCGGAGCACGCTCGTCCGTCGTCGGGGTTCCATTGGGCAGCCATCCGACCGACGATCGAAACCCGACGGCCGGCTGCACGGTGAAGTCGATCGTCTTCATTTCGTCGAGGACTGCTTTGAAATCATCTCGCCCGCGCAGGCTCTTCAAGTCATCATCACGAGCCGTATGCTGATGGTCCCACCAACCGGACTTCACCGCTGCCTTCAACGCCGTCATGGCGGCATCCGCTTGATCGAGCTGCGCCAGTCCACAGGCTCGGTTGTAGTGCAGTTCGCTCGACCGAGGATGAGCCTTCTGTAATTCGTCGAACACCGCGACGACTTCTTTCAACAGCGACGCGGTCTTCTCCTGCTCGTCGTCCGTCGGCGCGCCTCCTCCCTTCCGCTGCTGATTGGCTTGAACGTGCTGCTGCAACTTCATCAGGACTTCCGCGTATCGCCGCTGCTCTTCGATGGTCCACGGTGTGTCCGTTGTCTCCGCCACGACGCGCCGCGCATAGAAATTGACGTTGAGGTCGAGATACCGCACATCCTTCGCCATGACCGCTTGATGCAGAAACGTCAGCCCGTTGACCGACGCCAGCGGCGTGAAGATTCGAGGCAGCTTCCGCTCACCGAGATCGCCACTGACATCGATTGCCGTCGGGATCTCCGCCGAGTACGCGATGACGTTAATCTGCGGAGTCAACCCGCGCTCAGCGAGGGCCTTCAACACCGGACCCAGTACTCGCTGCCGAAAGTCCGCCACCGACAGCTTCTCTTTGTCAGGCAGCCCAGTGATCGAGACGACATTCCCCGCCGGCACGCTTCGCAATCGTGCGTATTCCTCCGCGATGATTTTCGACGCCTCGCTGTCGCCGTTGACAACGATCGCGACGTTCTCCGGAGCAACTCCCGCCAAGGCGTTGCTCGTCATCGCGATGAACAGCACGCTGGCTAACAATCGCGATGCCAGCAGGATTCCAAACCGCTGACGGCAACCAGCCGACGATTCGTTCGAACGCGGGTGTCCCCAAGAAAGTGAGTTGAGCATGTCGTTGCGAATCATTGCTGGTCTCTGCGTGTGAAGGAACTGGCCGGACTAACTCAACGGGCCACTGCCCGGAGCCGTTTGAAACAGTTGCATTTTCGCCAATCCCAACGTGAACCCCAAGCCGGGAGCACTTTGGATTGCTTGAGTCAGGAGAGCGATGTTCGGAGAATTGCGACCGCCCTCACCGGTGAACTTCGGGATGAACTTCTTCAGCGGGTCGTCGAGCCCGAACGCCCCTTTGTCGAAGAGCGTCATCAGTGCCGTCATCGCGATCGGTTTGGAGATCGAACCCAGTAGAAACATCGCGTGCTCATCACGAGCTTTCCCAAACGCTCGAGTGAATGAAGTCTGCCGCTGAGTGACATGCAACACGGCAGCAGCCACTTGGCCTTGAGCCGTGGCGCGAGTCAACACCTCGGCCGCTTCGTCCAAACGGTCTTGTCGCAACGCGGCCAGCAACGGCGTTCCCAACGAGACTGCCAATCCGAATTGAAGAAAGTTACGTCGTTTCATAGGGAGCGATCATAACCGGGCGACGAAAACCTGCGACGAAGGCGGATGCTGGCTCGTGAGTTCGTCGTGACGAGATAGGATGTTGTTGCTTCCGTCGTCCCGGCGGATCGAAGTGCAGAAACACGAGGGGCTGCGAGTAGGAGTGACCGTGTTGTTCGCGAGGTTTCATTCGTCTGTGCGGCTCAGCGTTTCCCGCTGACTCGGCACCCGTGGCTGCGAAGCCTCGCGCGGCTGATGTCGAGCAAGGGCGCGGGTTCTGGTCATTTCAGCCGGTTCGGGCGATGCCGTCGCCGAAGGTCTCTGATCCGAGTTGGCGGCGGCGGAGGATTGATGCGTTCGTGCGCGAGCAACTTGATCGTCAGCAGATGCGCCCCGCGCCCGAGGCGGACCGCCGGACGCTGATTCATCCGACTAAAGCGTACTTGGGGCAATTCCCTGGTGGATTTTGGAAGGCATGGCTCCGATGTCCAATGGTTGATTTCTGCAGTTGATTTCGGATGAAATCCCAGAGCCGGGAGAAACG
>CAYSHJ010000909.1:0-11777 GCA_964430385.1 uncultured Planctomycetaceae bacterium | reverse complement strand
AGTGGAAGCCGATGCCGAAGCGATCGGATATTCACGCGGCCGGAATTGAGGGTGCTCCCAAGGTCATGCTTGTAGGGTCAACCGCAACTGAGCCCTGTCGAACATGGCAGAGGTCGTGAGCCGAAGCTCAAGGGGACCGATGCTAGTCACGGCCGTGCGTCCATTCAAGCACCGATTCGCGACTTCGCGAAAAGTTTATGGAGCTTTGGAGGAATGAGAGATGCTGGTAGCGGGTCAGTTTGGGTGGCACGCCCTGAGTCATCGAAGGGCGTGGAATTGTCCTTGCGAGTATCCACGCCCTTAGCAGGGCGTGCCACCCGGGACTTCTTCAAAATGACCGACCACCGAGATGCTAGGCAAACCGACTGACATCTCACGAGAATCGGTCTTTCCGGGCACGAGTCCCACCGCTCGAATTCGCATTCTGAAAAATTCTGGCTAAGACCTCTGTCGCTCGCACGTCTGTTCTCATGAACGCCACGCAGACCGGCAGGTGATTCGCGATGGATAGTTCGCTGTCGGGCAGCTCGGACGATTGGATCAAGGCGCATGTCGCTCGGTGGGAGAGCGACTTGCTGCGGTATGCGCGGCACTTGGTCGGCGATGTCGAGCAAGCTCGCGACGTCGTCCAAGAAACCTTCTTGAAGCTCTGTCAGCAAGACCGCGCGCGGCTGGACGGCCATTTGGTCGAGTGGCTATTCACGGTTTGTCGCAACCGGGCACTCGACATTCGACGGAAGGAACAACGAATGACGACGATGACGCTCGACGCGGCGATGGATGCCCCCGGCTTGGTCCAGCTCCCCGACGACGCGGCCGAGCAACACGACTCGACACAGCACGTCCTATCGCTGCTCGAAAAGCTTCCCGCCAACCAGCAGGAGGTTCTGCGTCTGAAGTTTCAACACAGCCTGAGCTATCGCGAGATCAGCGCGATCACCGGGCTGTCGGAATCGAACGTCGGATTCTTGATTCATGTCGGGATTAAGACGCTCCGGCAGAAGATGAGCAAATAGAAATCGTCCCCACCGGGCGTGCCCCGGTGGTTAAACGGCCTCTGCACTACTCCAGAGGCGCCACCTCAAGACCAGGCGAGTAGTGCAAAAGCCCGCGAGCCACCGGGGCAAGCCCGGTGGGGTGGTTGCCGAACGCAAAGGACCGAACGATGTCTCCTCTCTCCGATGATCCGCGTCTGACCGCGTATGCCTTGGGCGAGCTTAGTCCCTCCGACCGCGCGGCGGTCGAGCAACAAATCGGCGACTCGGTCGAGACGCTACTGGAAATCGAAGCCATCCGCGAAGTCGCTAGTCAACTGCGAGCGGCGTTGCAGAACGAAGCTCGCGTGCCACGGCTGACTCAGCCGTGCGCGGCCGAGAATTTGAAATCTCAAATCTCAAATTCGAAATCCCAGGAAGCACACACGGTTGGCACAGTCGTGGCACCCGTCGCGGTGTTAATCGTGAAAGACGCTGCGCGGCGTCGCAAAGCCTCCGGCAAGTTCGCGGTCGCGGCATCGTGTCTCGCGCTGATGGGAGCCTTCGGGATCGTGGCGATCACTGGTCGGCATGATCAACGGAATGCGGCGGACTTCGCGAATGCGTCCAAGCCGACCGTACGGCATGAGCTGGAATTCGAGGGAATCGATGGGACAAGTCGCTCCTACACCCCACTCACAGCGTTTTCGGTTTTGGATGTCGATGTGAAAGCCATCGGCAGCGGCGCAGCCGTGCGCGGAACAAGCGGAGGCCAGCGAGCGGGCGAAGATGCTAGCGGTCGAGGTTCCGGTTCGAGGCAAGCGATGATCGTCAGTGGCGGCGGTTCCACCACGTCGAGAGAGCGGAGCAAGGGCCCGGATGAGGGAGCGGTTCGTTTCAAGTCCGATACGACAGGCTCCAACATGACACGGTACTATCACGTTCCGAATGAACCACAGGTGGCGCAGCGACTCCAATTCGGAGTAGGCGTCGTTGAGGGAGGCCGAGGGCTACCGGGAAACACGACGGTTGAGAACGGCACGAAGCTCGCCAAGATCCGGGACGAGAAACTGAACCGCGAGCTTGAAGAGCGGTTGGTTGAACGGAACCCCTCGGTTCATCGTTTGCAACAATTGGAAGAATCCGGTGCCGAAGCCTATGCCGCGATTCACGACAACCCGTTCGCCACGCCGCTCCGGGAGCCGCTCTCGACGTTCTCGATTGATGTCGATACGGCGGCGTACTCGAACATGCGGCGGTTCTTGACACAGGGAAGTTGGCCGCCGGCGGACTCGGTGCGAATTGAGGAGTTGGTGAACTACTTCAGTTACGACTACACACCGCCGGGAGCGGAAATCTCAAATCTCAAATCTCAAATTCCCAATCAAGAGGCCCCCTTCGCCGTCCACATGGAGGTCGCCGCGTGTCCGTGGAACGCCGAGCATCGGCTGGTGCGAGTCGGCTTGAAGGGCAACGAGATCGCGCTCGACAAGCGGCCGGTCAGCAACATCGTCTTCTTGATCGACGTGTCCGGATCGATGCAACCCGCCAACAAGTTACCGCTGGTGAAGGCCGGGTTGCGGCGATTGGTCGAGCAATTCACTGAGAACGATCGCGTCGGCATCGTGGTCTATGCCGGAGCGTCCGGGTTGGCGTTGGACTCGACCAACGCCACGCAGAAGGACGTGATCCTGTCGGCCATCGAGAACCTGCAAGCAGGCGGCTCGACCAATGGTGGCGAAGGAATTCAGCTTGCCTATGCACTCGCTCGCAAGAATTTCATCAACAAGGGGACGAACCGTGTCATCCTCTGCACCGACGGTGACTTCAACGTCGGCGTCACCAACCAAAACGACCTCACGCGGCTAATCGAAGAGGAGTCGAAGTCGGGCGTGTTCCTCAGTGTGCTGGGCTTTGGCATGGGAAACCTGAAGGATTCCACGCTGGAGAAACTGGCCGACAAAGGGAACGGCAACTACGCCTACATCGACACGCTCAAGGAAGCCAACAAAGTGTTCGTCGAACAGATGACCGGCACGCTGATCACCATTGCGAAGGACGTGAAAATCCAAATCGAGTTCAACCCGTCGCAGGTCGGCGCGTATCGGCTGATCGGTTACGAAAACCGCTTGCTGGCCGCTCAAGATTTCCGCGACGATACGAAAGACGCCGGCGAAATCGGAGCTGGACACACCGTGACCGCGCTGTACGAAATCATTCCGCCGAGCAAGTTACCGAAGGCAGAGACCCCCGCCGCGAAGTCGCTCAAGTATCAACCGAATGTTCCGTCTCCGGCCGGTGCGCCGGCGACCGATGCCGCAGCCTTGCGGAAATACAACCCGACGACCGCGAGCGCCGACGCGCCGCTTGTCGCTGGCAACGCGAAGAATGAACTCTTAACGATCTGGCTCCGCTACAAACAGCCCGACTCCGACAAGAGCGACGCGGAGTTCGAACAGGTTCTCGTTGACGAAGGCCACTCGTTCGCAAACGCCTCAATTGATTTCCGTTGGGCTGCGAGTGTCGCCAGCTTCGGCCTGATCCTGCGGAGCTCGCCGCACAAAGGGAATGCGACTCTCGACTCGGTTTTGGAACTCGCCCAATCCGCCATCGGTGCGGACAAGTCGGGCTATCGCGAAGAATTCGTGAGCCTGGTCCGTTCCGCCAAAGCGTTGCAGCCGCAGCCCACAAAGTGACACGGAATGAGCCGCGTTGTTCACTGCAACTGCACCAGTTTGGCTCCCGGATAGTAGTAACGCACGATCTCGAATGCGGATTTGCCCAGAAGCCCTTGTCCGCGAGCGCCCCATTGGCACAAGCCGACGGCGTGGCCGTGACCTCGGCCGCTAAGTTGCAGTTTGTCATCCTTGTCGGTGATCGAGAAGAATGGGCTGTTGAGCGTTCCCGCGGGAAACTGTCGCCGCAGCGTGGCGGCGGAGACTCGGTACGATCGCTGGCCGTCGCGGACTTCGAATTCGGGAACTTCGTTGCCGCGAGCCGGATGCCCGCTGGCGAGCGTAATCGACTTCAAGCGATCGAACGGCTTGCCCTCGGTTTGGAAGTAACTCTTTAGTCGCTCGCTGGCGGTGGCCTTCGGCAGTTCGGTCTGCCAGCGGTACAAGTTGGCGTCGCGACAGAAATCGCACGGTACACTTTGCAGCGCGGTGACGGCGTCGGCGAACACGGCGCTGCCTAGCGTCGTTCGGCCACCGCACACGGCCGAGTAGTACGTGCGGAAAAGTCGACCTTGAAACATGCACACGATGCCGGTCGTGTCGCGCACGATCTTGCGGCTGGACTCGCTTTCACCTGCCAGTCGCCGCGAGCCGTCACGGTATTGATAGCCCAGATATTTCTGGCTGCGGGTTGACGCGAAGACGTCAAACAACGGGTCTCCTTCGTCGTTGCGGATCACGTCGAGCGCGTACGTGCGCGCGATGATGGCTTGTGCCTTGCGAGCCGCATCGGGAAATGCGGCCGGCATTTCGCTGTCGACCACGCTGGCCAAGTACTCCGAAATCGGCAGTACGTTGACGGCCAAGATGCCAGCCCCCGGACGACGAAACAACCGCATCGAGCCGCGGTACTCGTGGCCATTCACCCAAACCGACGGCGACTGGCGGGGGATAATCTCCAATCGAGTGACCGAGTATTCGGTCTTGCCAACGCGCAGCCCCGTGGCCGTCGCGGTGACTGTTGTGGCTGCCAATCGCTCGCCGCGCGAGAGGACTTTGTCGTTGCCCACGGGACGAAATTGGTACGGTCCGTCGATCGACAACTCGATTCGCTGTTGTGGCGACGTCGTGACGGCCACTCGCACCACAGCCTGATCCGCGCGCGACAATGGTTTGGATTGAACGGCTTGTGCGGCGATGGGACTGCCGCGCGATGACGTTTCGCTCGCACCGCGAGACAGGTTTCGTCGCAGACTCCACGGCACCACGATGAGTGCGACGAGCGACAAGGCGACGCAGATCGTGGCGGCAACGCGTGAGCAAGGGGGCGATGGGCTCATGTCATACGCAGAGGACGCTCAATCGTTGCGGAGTTGCAGACTCGCCTCGGACAGTTTGGCCCGGATTTCGTTGAGCGACGTCACGCCAAAATTGCGGACACCCAGCAGGTCGTCGGGCGAGCGGCGAACAAGCTCGCCGATCGTGTTGATATTCAGCCGCGTCATGCACTTTCGGGCACGCACGCTGAGGTTCAGATCGGCAATCGGTCGACTCAGCAAGGCTTGGGCCTCCGCCGGCAAGTCGGACGGGAGCTCGAAATGATCTCGGCCCTCCGTCGGCAGCAGATTCTGACCGATCCCCAGGCCGTGCAGCTCCATGAGCTGTCGCACTTCAATCAGCGAAGTCTCGCCGAAATTGCGGCCCTTCAGTAAATCTTGTTCAGAGGTGCTGGTGAGATCTCCCAGGGTTTGAATGCCCAGGTGGTCGAGGCAATTGCGGCTGCGCACGGAAAGCTCGAAGTCGGAAATGGGCCTCTCCAGGACGGCCTGCAATTGGCTGTCCAACCGCGCGGCGTCCTCATCAAAATACATGTCCTTCGCGGCTTCGATGTCTTTGAAGTACAGCCGTGCCCGCTCGTGAGTCGGGTCAAACTCCAGAGCCTTGTGGAAACAGAACGCCGCAGCTTTGTAGTTTTCGCGGTCCTCGTACAACAGGCCGAGATTGAGCAAGGCGTTCAAGAACATCGGCGGCTTTGACAGAGATCGCTCGTAGAGCACAACCGCCTCGTCGTCGTTGCCGAACAGTGTGTTGATGTTGGCCAGCGAAAACAGAGCTCGCGTGTGATGCGAGTCCATGTCGATGGCGCGTTCAAAGTATTCCACCGCGCCGAATGTATCGCCTCGATCCCACAGGATGCCCCCCATCTGGTACGAGTATTCGGCCCGCGACACCGCCTGCTTCGAGACTGACCGCAATAGCTTTTCTGCATCGTCGAGGCGTTCCTGCTGGCGAATGACTCCGACGCGTCGCAACGTGCATTCGATCGAGTCGTATCCCGCTTTGGCCGCCGCGTCGAACCGCATTTCAGCATCGTTGAGTCTGCCAAGTGCCTGCAAGACCAAACCGTGATGAAACAGCCCCACCGGATGCGACGACAAGCGGCTCAACAAGCTATCCGCGGTGGAATGTCGGGCCAGCAGATAGGCTCCGATGCCGGCCTTCGTGAGCTGCTCTTCCTTGGGACGGTTCGTGTCTTGAATCTCGGCGATGACGGCATCGATGACCTGCCGCGTTTCGGGAAATTGCCGCAACGAGACCGCCTGTGTCAGCAACTTGGCCTCTTCCATTCCAAAATTTGCTCGTTCCTGCAAGACCTCACGAACGTTGATGGAAGGCGCAATCACCACAGGCCAGTTCCTTCAAATGAGTCGCCAATGCACAGACGTCGGACCAAGTCTCAAGCGGTGAACGAGGTCGAGCGAAACTCTTTTTGCGCGGCAGGCACTATGCGGCGGAAACAATCAACCAGGGGCAGCAGGTCTAGCAACTCATCAACCTCTCGGCAAGCCAGCCGCCCATTGTGGCAAACGCTCTGACGCGACGATGCGCGACGAAATATTGTCGACGTCGCTCGCAGCGTATGAGACAACGATCGAATGTTGAATCAAGCTGAAAAACAATCGGACTGACTCGACGAGAGTCAGCCCGATTGAAACAAGACTCAGGATGTCGGCTGACGTGCGGTCAACCAATGCCCGTGACATCGTCCGAAAACTAGGCCTTCGGAGCCGGAGCCGGCTCTTCCGGCGGCGGAGCCGGAACTTCTTTAACCTCGGGCGTCGTCGCGGCCGGAGCGCCACAAGACGGCGCACTAGTCGACTGAGCCGAGCAACACGTAGTCCTCGGCTGGCAGCACTTCGAGGCCGTCGCTCGGCAGCACTTCGAGCTTGATGCTCGGCAACACTTCGAGGCCGACGCTTGACAGCAGTTCCCAGCCTGCCCGCAGTTCGTCGCGGCGACGGTCTGGCAGGTCGGAGCTGGCGTGCTGTTCGTGACTGCGACGGCCTGGCAGGTGGTCGTCTGCTGTGCTTGGCAGCACTGGGTCTTCGATGCCTTGCAGCACTTGATCTTCGCCGGCTTGCAGCAGTTATCCCTGGCTTCAGCGACACCGCCAAAAGCGGCCAGGACGGCGAAGGTCACGCTCAGCGCGACCAACTTCCACAGATTGCGACTCATGTTGTCTCCCTTTTTACTATGATGGTCCGGCCGCACACGACCTCCCATCGTGGCGAACGTTCAGCACCCTCGTGGCACCGACGTTCTCGATGATTCGCGTCCGACACTCGTTGGACGCACTGGTGAATACACAACGTTTGATGGTCGGCAAACTCTACCGACTACGAAGATTGTGCGGGGTAGAATACCCGTCGCGCTCTCAATGTCAAACCCACAGAGGTCTGCATACCCCCAGTTTTCCCGACTTCCGCAGAGTGGACACAAGCTGACATGACGACTGTACGTCTGTGGGAAATGGGCAGCGATCGCTGGGAGCTTGGCCGGTTCCCCCGTCTGATGGGGATCGTCAACGTTACGCCGGACAGCTTTTTCGATGGCGGCCAGTTCTCGGAAGTATCGGTTGCGGTCGAACATGCTCTGCGCTTGGCCGACGAGGGTGCGGACATTTTGGACATCGGCGGCGAGTCGACTCGCCCCGGCGCGACGCCCGTGCCGCCTGAGGAAGAGCTGCGCCGCGTCGTTCCCGTCGTGCGCGAACTTGCTCGGCAAACCCGCGTCCCGATTTCGATCGACACCTACAAAGCCGAAGTCGCTCGCCAGTGCCTCGACGCGGGCGCCGTCATCGTCAACGACATTTCCGGCCTGACATTCGATCCTGCGATGACGGCCGTCTGTCGCGAGTCAACCTGCGGCGTGATCGTCATGCACATTCAAGGCACGCCGCAGACAATGCAGCTCGATCCACGCTACGACAACGTCGTGCAAGACGTGCGGCAACATTTCTCACGACGCCTCGATGAACTGGAAACCGCCGGAATCGCGCGCGAGCGAATCGTGCTCGACCCCGGCATCGGCTTCGGCAAAACCGCCGAACACAATCTCGATCTGCTGTCGCACATCGCCGCGTTCCACGAACTCGGCCGTCCCGTGCTGATTGGCCATTCGCGCAAGCGGTTCTTGCAGAAAGTCCTCGGCCGCGATATCGAGGAACGCAACTCTGGCACGATCGGCGTCAGCATCGCGCTGGCCGCTCAAGGCACTGACATCCTTCGCGTTCACGACGTGCGAGCGACTCGCGACGCCCTGCTCGCTTGGCAAACCGTGATGAGCCACCCGTAGGTCAGCCTTTTCAAGGCTGACCATTTTGGATCGAAGACAGTTCAACGGAGTTCCTGGAATTCTGCCGGCAAGAGCTCGCGAGACCTTTGCCATGAAAGCAGCGAGCCTTGGAAAGGCTCGCCTACGTCATGGCCTCGCGATCTACTGGTTTTCCAGTTGACAACTACGGATTCAGCCGTAGACTGCCGCCCGGTCCCCTCTCCCCCGCTTCGGGGGAGAGGGTTAGGGTGAGGGGGCGAATATCGCCGACTTGTGGCGACATGCGTTGGGTGCTCTTGCCTGACTGGCGACGGGCAAGAGTGCCCGTCCCACGCACTGGTGTTCTGAAAGGCGATCCTCATGGCGAGACCGAAAACGCCGCATCCAACTGCGGCGGAATTGGAAGTGCTGCAAATCCTGTGGGACCGGGGGCCGAGTACCGTTCGAGAAGTGCTGGAAACGCTCCCCAGAGAACGAGCCTACACGTCGGTGATGAGCCTGCTCAACGTGATGTTCGAGAAACTGCTCGTGACACGCCAGCCGGAAGGCCGAGCGTTTCGGTACTCCGCCAGACATCAGTCGGAACATCACGAGGGCAAACTGCTGGGCGATCTGCTGGAGCGAGTCTTCTCCGGGTCAGCCACGGCGCTCGTCGCGCGGCTCCTGGAACAAGCAAAACCGTCTGAGGCGGAGTTGGCGGAGATTCGCAAGCTCATCAAAGACCACAAACGCTGACAACGTAGCCGTCACGCTCCGCGTGACGAGCCGAACGGGCAACGACGTGCTAATTCTTGACGACCTTCGATCCGTCTTCAATGTCTTCCTTCATTCGGCTCGTCACGCGGAGCGATGACGGCTACGTAAGGAGCCTCACATGTCTTGGCTTCCCGAAACAATCCAAGAACGGCTCGTGATCGTCCTGGCTCACTTCGTCTGGCAGGGCACCGCCGTCGCGGTCGTGCTGGCCGCGCTGGTCGCGGTGCTGAACATCAATCGGCCGAGCGTGCGGTATGCGAGCAGCCTCGTCGCGTTTGTCTTGATGGCGGCCTGCCCGGTCGTGACGTGGTTCGTCGTGTCAAACCCTGGAGACTACATACCAGTGCGGCGGCTCGACGCCGCCCTCCATCAACCGCGCGAGCAGCTCACAGCCTCACCCGATGTCGAAGTCTCCCTCAACGTCGAGCCGTCCGACCCTGGAGTGCGGCGGCTCGACACCGCCCTCGATTCATCGCGCGATCCGCGTTCTTTTGTGCCAGACGTCGAGAAAGAATCGGATGGAGGGCGGCGTCGAGCCGCCGCACTCCAGGACGTCGCCCCACCCCCTGACGAATCTTGGCACGAGATGCTCCGTCCCTTCGAGCCGTGGATCATTGGCGTCTGGTTGTGTGGCGTCGGCGTGCTCAGCCTGAGACTGCTGTTGGGAGCGGTCGGCATTTGGCGATGGCGTCGCGCAATTGAAGTCTTACCAGATTCGATTGCACCAACCATCGAGCGGTTGTGTGCCGCACTGGCGATGCAGCAGCCGCGCGTGCGAATCTGCCGGCGAGTCGCCGAAGCAGTCGCGGTCGGCCTCTTCAAGCCGATGATTCTGCTCCCGGCCGCATGGGTCACCGAGTTGCCGCCGGACATGCTCGAAGCGGTGCTCGCGCACGAACTGGCTCATGTGCGACGACTGGATCTGTGGGTGAACCTGCTGCAACGGATCGTCGAGACGTTGTTGTTTTATCATCCAGCGGTGTGGTGGCTCTCGCGCCGCCTGCGAGTCGAACGCGAGCTGTGCTGCGACGACCTCGCCGCAACCGTCACTCACGACCGCCTCCGCTACGCCGAAACACTGGAGCACGTCGCTCGGCGGAGCCGCACGGGGCGCGGGTCTCCGCGCGCGGGGCGCGGGGTCTCCGCGCGCGGGGCGCGGGTCTCCTGACCCCGCCCTCGCCGTCGCGATGAGCAGCCGCGAAGGGGTCTTGCTGCACCGCGTCCGCCAACTCCTCGGAGTCACGCCGCCGCGTCGCACTGGCAGCGCATGGATCGCCGGCTTGCTGACGCTGGGCCTCGTGCTCACGATCGCACTCGGCACGTTCGTGTCTTCGCGAGCCGAGGTTGAGCCAAGTGTCACAGAGCGCACATCCGACGAGCCGAAAGAAGTTACGCAATCCTCGCTCAAACTGGCCGACATCATTCAGCGGCTGAAGACGGAAGAACAGAAGTACGATCGAATTGAAGTCGTCGTGAAGTCGCACCAACGACCGTTTAAGTTTCTCGACAACGAAACGCAGCAAAATGAGATTGTGCGGCGACTGGTTCGAGAACATGACCTGTCGTATTACCTCGAAGAAATGAATTGCCGCGTCCAAGAAACGGGTGCAACATCTCGCATCATTCACGAAGAGACGATCCAAGGACGCTGGTGGCGGCAACGGGTCGAGTCGATTGGTCCGGGAGATGCGAAACACGCCAATGATTCCTTGTTCGTCTTGCCAAAAGTCAATCATCGGCTCAGTCCGCATACGCTAGCACTCGGGCGCTGGTCGGAGCGCCCTGAGTCACTTTCTGATGTACTCACGGATGAGACGCCAGGGCGGCGAAAGATGGTCGAACTGCTCGGCGAGGAGACCATCGGCACCGAACGCTGTGTGAAACTCAAAGAGCGCGATGTTTCGGCTGGCCCGTTCAAGTCATATGGCCTGATTTGGCTCGCGCTCGACAAGAATCTGCTGCCGGTGCGGAATGAGCTTCGACGCGAGAATGTCGAGAGAATGCAGCCGGTGTTTGGCATTCGGGTAACCGACTTGCTTGAGATTCAACCTGGAATCTGGTTTCCGAAACGCGTTGAGGCATTTCAGCAACCGCAGTCGGGAACCAACTCCGGCAAGGTGGAGATGGAGCAAACGCAGACGCTCACAGTCGAAATCGTCACTTTACAGCCGCAGATCGACCGAAGCCTCTTCGACAAATTGGGCAAGCCGCCGAAACAATCTCCGCGTCAAAACAGTGACGACAAAAACAAAGGGGCTGACGGCAACGCGCTGCGCGGTAAGATTCGTTGGGTGGATAAGCCAACTGGTTTCGCGTGGATCAACCTCGGCGAGGCGGACTTGGTCAAGAAGCGGATGAAGTTCGAGGTTCATGCGAAGGCTTCAGCGGACGGCAAGGCTGGTGCGCCCGTCGTGAAGGGGACTGTCGAAGTCACTCGAATCATCCACGCTCACACGTCCGAAGTTCGCATCCTCACTGAGGAGCCCGGTTTTGGTCTGGCCAAAAATGATGACGTCGTCTGCGTCTACTCGCCGCCAGACAAGCCACCAGACAAGCCGCCAAACAAACAGGAAGCCAACGCGTTAGACTGGCTGTTGGCCGAGCAGCTCAGTAAGACTCCCCCCGTAAGAAGTTATTATTACGACGCAAACAAACCGCGAGACGCTGCCAGAATAAAACCGACGACATCACTAGGACGTACCTCGCCGGTTTTCAAAGGCGGCAGTCGGCGGAGCCAGGAGACTCACACCGAGCGTTA
>CAYSHJ010000908.1:0-12259 GCA_964430385.1 uncultured Planctomycetaceae bacterium | reverse complement strand
AAATCCGCGCGCGGTTCGCCGATGGCCGGGTCCTGGCGATCACGATCCCCGATTATCCGAACATCTTCTCGCCGGAGATTTCGCCAGACGGGAAGTGGGTGGCCGTCGATGGTTGGAATCGCGGCGAAAACAACGTCGGGGCTCACCTGTTGATCGCGAGCTTGGAAACCGACGAGGTTCGCGATCTCGGCATCGGCTGCATTCCGCACTGGTCGGCCGACAGCCGCCGCATCGCGTATTCGAAATACGGACAGGGCGTGTTCGTTCGCGATTTCGAATTGGACTCCGAAGAGGAATCGATCGACCTTCAAGGCTGGGCGATCGAGTTCTCGCCTGACGGACGCAAGACCGCTTACGTCGTCGGCAGCAACAATTTTGTCATTCGCGATGTCGCCACAAACGAGAAACGCCCCATCTTTGCCGAAGGCAAAAGCCCCTACCGGTACATCGAACACAACTTCGCTTGGTCCCCCGATTCGCAACGAATCTGCTTCAAAGGTCATCGCGCGGCCGGCGGCATGGAGGTCTGCATCGTGAACACGACAGGCGACGACCCGAAGTTGCGGGTGCTCTCCGACGCCAAGGATGTCGCCTCGGATTTCTCGTGGCTCGCCGACAAGCGGCTGATGTTCCCGCGCATGCTGGCCGGTACGGCGAAATCACAAATCCACGAAATCGACCCCGACGGCGAAAATGGAAAGCCCTCCGTGCGCTACGCCAAACAACCCATCAACCGCAACAATGTCGGAGTCAGTTGGTCCCGCGACGGCAAAACCTTCGTCTACATCAGCACGAGGTAAGGAGAACACGAGGTGAGGAGAATATGTATCGACGTTCGCCCTGTATTCATCCCGGAGGGATTGCAGCCATTAGCCGGGGGTTGAGCGGCAGCGATACCCCGGGTCAAACGAAATAAACATGTTTTGCATCCTGAAGGGATGCCAGCAACGATGAACCATTCGAGGCCAATAGCCATGAAGACAATTCTTCGGTGTGCGACGATTTTCACAGGGCTTGCTGTTTGTCTCGTGCCGATTCACGCTCGTGCCGACGAGCCGAAAGCTGCCGTCAAAAAGGCCGGCGAAGCAAAGCCGGCAGAAGCAGCACCAAAAGCCGACAAGCCGGCGGAGCCCAAGAAGGCCGCGGATGCGCGCGAAGCTCAAATTGATGCTCAGGTACAACAGTGGATACCTCAGTTTACGCAGCAGTACCGAGCGATCCTCACGACGGAATTGAACTTCATTCGACAAGTTTGCGACCTGACTCCGGAACAACGTCCGATGATCAAAGCGGTGGGCGAAGCGAGTCTGAAAGAGGCCGCACTCAAGATGGCCGAACTTCAGGGAGGCCAAATGCGCGGCGGCTTCCGCGCGGCGAACGAACAGCCGAACCCTCAGCGGACAATTCGCGAATCCATCGCGAAGGTGTTGCAGGAAACGCTGACTCCCGAGCAAATGGCGAAGTACAAGGCCGAGGCGACTCAGCGCGCCGCCCTTCGCAAACGAGCCGCCATCCGTTGCGTCGTCGCCCGACTCGACGGCACCTTGTGCCTGACCGCCGAACAGCGAGACAAGATCTCTCAGTCAATCACCGCCGGCTGGCAGGACAAGTGGGAGCAATGGCTGGCGATGTCCGTTTACGGCGACCAATACTTCCCGCTGGTGCCGGACCAACATGTCGTATCGCATCTCGATACCGATCAGAAGTCGGTGTGGAGCGGCCTGCAAAAAGTCGATTTCGGCTACTACGGCGGAGGCGGAAACGCCGACGCAGACGACGGTTGGTGGGGCGATGAACCCGCCAAAGCCGACACACCCAAGCAATAAATGTGATGCAGCGTGAATTGAGGTCGTGATGACGAATGGGAATCGGAGGTGGCTCGTGTTGCCAAAAAAGAAATTTGAAGACTCGACCCCGGCACGCCCGCATTGGCTCCGGCTGCTCGCGCCGCCGCTGATCCTGTTGGCTTCCTTCGCCTTCGCGGACGAGGATGACGACGATCCACCGGCCGTCGAGGCTCAGGTCAACGGCGGATTCTTCGTGCAGGAAGCGAACTTCGACCAATGGATCTTCCAGGGGAGCGTCAATGCGGCGGCCGGTAAAGCTCGGATTGAGTCGAGTGTGAAAATGAAGCTCGCGGAATTGCGGCGAGTCTGCGATCTGACGGACGCTCAATTGAAAAAACTATCGCTCGCGTCACGAGGCGACATGCGGCGATTCTTCGACGAGGTCGAGATCGTTCGCCAGAAATTCCTCAAAGTGCGAAACGATCAGAACGCCTTCAACCAGATCTGGCAGGAGATTAGTCCGCTGCAACAGCAACAGGCGGCGGGCTTGTTCGGTGACTCATCGTTCTTCACCAAGACGGTCCGCAACACGCTCACGCGCGAGCAACACACGAAGTACCAGGTCGTTCTCGATGATCGTCGCCGGTTCCGCTATCAAGCCGCCGCCGAGGTCGCGTTGCACAACCTGTCTAACACCCTCGCTCTGCGCCACGACCAACACGAGGCAATCTTCCAGCTCATCATCGAGGAGACTCAACCGCCGCTCACCTTCGGCCAGTACGACCAGTACTTCGTGTTTTACAGCCTCGCGAAATTGCCCAATGCCAAACTGAAACCACTTCTGGATGACCGGCAATGGAAACTGCTGCAACCACAACTCCAGCAGGGGCGAGGCATGGAATCGACTCTCATGCAACAGGGCATGATCGAGCCACCCAAGGGCCGCATCCTCAAAAGCGTGCGAACGTTTCTCCCCGATGCCGATGACCACTCCGAAGCCCCAGCCGCCAAAGCCGATGTGGCTCAATAGCTCCGCCACCGCATTCGTCGCGCGAACTGCGGGAAAACAGAGAGGTGAGCGGTGCGATCGGAAGTTTGCGACGGCGAGGAGTCGATGGCGCGCTCGGCTGACTTCACGCGGAGCGGTAAAAGCTGCCTTCTGAAGCCCAGACCGATTGACGTGACGAACGAATTCGTTACTTTACGCCCGATGTGACGAATTCGTTCGTCACATGCGTTGATCACTTCAGCAAGGAGCGAATCGTGGCGCGGTCCATGTCCACGCAGCCGACGGAAGTCGAGTTGCAGATTCTGAGGATCCTCTGGCAGAGCGGCGGGGCGACGGCTCGCGAGGTTCACAACGGGTTGGCGGAAGTCGAGGAGAAGGACACGACGTACTCGACCACGGTTAAGATGCTGTCGGTGATGCTGGAGAAGGGGCTCGTCAAGCGGGACGAGTCGGCCACTCCGCAGGTTTATCGAGCGGCGGCCAGTCAGAAGGTCACGCAGCGAAAAATGCTCGGCGACCTGATCGACAAGGTGTATGACGGCTCGGCCTTGAGCTTGGTGTTGCAGGCGTTGGCGTCAGGCAAGGCGTCGGCCGACGAGCTGGCGGAAGTGCGACGGATGGTGGATGAGCTGGAGGGAAAGAAGTCATCAGCCGGAACGCGCTAGCGTCCGGTTCAAACCGGGGCTAGCGCCCAGCGGCTGATGAAGATCAATCACCGCGTTGGGAATTGAATGGGGATGTGAGCCATGAATGAATTCGTTGAGCGGCTGGGTTGGACGCTGGTGCATTCGGTCTGGCAGTTGTTGATCGTGGCGATTGTCGCCGCCCTGGTCGATCGTGGGCTGCGACGTCGCTCGGCGAATTCTCGGTACATCGCGGGAGTGATCTCGCTGGGAGTGATGTTTGCGCTGCCGTGTGTGACTTGGTCGTTGGTTGTTATCGAGCCACGCGATGTGACTTGGCGAGCGGGGGGTGTCAGCCCGCCGATTCTTGAAGCGTCGTTGGACTCCGAAGCCACCGGGGGGCTGACGCCCGATGGCATCGTTCGTGAGCGGCCAGGCGCTAGCCGCCGGTTTCAAAATGATGCTGACCCGCGGCTAGCGCCTCGCGGCTCACTAACTACGGAAGTCAGTTCCATTGAGTTGTCGCCACACGCTGCCTTGGAATCGCGCGGCGCTGAACGCGGGGTCGGGACGGAGTCCCAACCTACGAGTTGGCAACGTGTGCTGGCTTCGTTGCGAGCGGTGATTGAGCCGCGGTTGTCGCTGCTCGTCACGTTGTGGGTTGTGGGAGTTGTGCTGTGTTCGCTGCGGCCGGTGTGGGGCTTGTGGACTCAGTGGCGGTTGCGGCGAGTTGGTTTGTCTTCGGTGCCGGATGTTGTGCAGCAGATGCTGCTCGACCTGTCTCGGCGGATAGGGTTGGCTCGCGTCGTTCGGATTGCGGAATCGACGCTCGTTCGAGTTCCGATGGTGGTCGGTTATCTGCGGCCGATGATTCTGCTGCCGGCCAGCGTGCTGACGGGGTTGGCTCCGACTCAGTTGGAAGCGCTGCTCGCTCACGAATTGGCTCACGTTCGTCGGCACGATTGGTTGGTCAATGCGTTGCAGGTGTTGGCCGAGACGTTGTTCTTTTTTCATCCGGCGATGTGGTGGCTGTCGAAGCGGATTCGGAACGAGCGGGAACTGTGCTGCGATGACTTGGCGTTATCGTTGGTCGGCGACAAAGCGATTTATGCTCGGACGTTGTTGACGTTGGAGGAGCTGCATCGGGCGTCTTTCGTTCCCACGTTGGCGGCGACGGGGGGTGATCTCGTTCAGCGAGTTCGCCGATTGATGCCGGGCGAATCAACGTCCGTTCGCTCAACTCCGTCGGCGGTAAGTGCGCTGGCGATCGGGATGATGACGGCGGTGTTCGCGCTGGCGATGACCTTCGGAGTTCTCGCAACATCTGGGAGTGATCCGCTCCCAAAGGACAAAAGCTCGAATCAGCCCAAGGAATCAAAAGGCGATGCGGAGCCGCGGCTCTTTCGTTTGAAGGTCGTCGGGCCTGATGGGCGGCCGTTGGCGAATGCGAAGGTGGAGTTTCGTGGGAGTCCGGGCGTTACGGCGGAGCAGATTCAGCGCGGGAAGTTCGTTGAGAAGCACAAATACGGAATGATCGGCATGGCGAACGAACAGGGGGAGCTGTTCGTGAATCTGCCGCGTGTTGTGGAGCGATTGAGTTTCAGCGTTGAGCAGCCGGGGTTTGGTCCATTTTGGGGAGGCTGGGATTCGGAGATCAATCCGCAACAAGTTGTGCCCGATGAAATCACGGCGCAGCTTGATGCGGCGTGGTCGGTGGGCGGAGTGCTTGTCGATGAGACCGGCGTGCCGGTGGCCGATGCGCGAGTTCATCCGAGCATCGAGTTCAAGAAGCGGCCGGGGGACACCAAACAACTCGGTGTCGGTGCCGTGATTCGGACGGATGCGAAAGGAGCGTGGCGTTACGACAGCGTCCCAATCACGAACAAAAACGGGGATTACGTTTACGTTTCGGTGGACCATCCGAGCTTTCAGCCGCTCCGCCGACCGTTGAAGCGAGTCGAGTTTGAACTCAAGGGAGACGCCGGGCCGACTAGGAGGATCGAAATGACGCGCGGCTTGATCGTCACCGGCACAGTGACCGATGCCGTGGGGCAACCGGTGGAAAACGCGCTCGTGCGGTCGAAGTTCATCAACGAAATTCGTGAGGCGCGGACGGACGCACGCGGCGTGTATCGGCTCAGCGGGTGCGAGCAGGGTGATGCTCGGATCGTCGTGTCGGCGAAGGGGCTGGCGGTGGAGATGCACGAAGTGCGGGTCGATGCCGAAATGAAACCGGTTGATTTCTCGTTGAAGGCGGGAGGACATGTCCGCGTTCGCGTCGTGGACGAGAACGGTCGTGGCATTCCGAAAGCCCGCATCTTCTTTCAGCGTTGGCGAGGCCGCTTCCAATACTTTGAGTTCGATCACCGCAGCCAGTACACCGACAAAGACGGTGTCTGGGAATGGGATGAAGCGCCGCTGGATGAATTTCAGGCGGACATCTGCCGCCCCGACGGAATGCAATTGTCGGCTCAGCCGCTGATCGCTCGCGCCGACGAGTACGTCTTCAAACCGGCTGCCGCTTTGATCGTGACCGGCCGCGTCGTCGATGCGAAAACCAAACTGCCGATCGCGAAATTCCGAGTCACCCCCGGTCTGCGGCGTGCCGATCCGGAAATCAGCCTGCACTGGCAACCGCGCGACAGCTTCGACGGAGCCGATGGCAAGTATCAGATTCGGTTCGATGACGATGATCCGGCCTGCTTGGTTCGCATTGAGGCATCCGGCTATCGCACGGCGACTTCTCGCGACATCAAACCGGACGAAGGGAAAATCGAAATCCACTTCGAGTTGCAGCCGGCAAAAGACATCTCGGCGACGATCCGCACCGCATCGGGTGAGCCGGCCGCCGGAGCCAAGATTGCACTGGGTTTGGCCGGTTCGCAAATCAGCATCAAGAACGGCGACATCGACGAGCAATCGACTTACGCCACGCGACTGGAAGCTGACGCCAATGGACTCTTCCGCCTGTCGGCTCGCGACGAACCGTTCCAGTTGGTGATCATGCACCCGGAGGGATTCGCGTATCTGAAATCGTCCGATGGCCCGATCCCCGAAGAGTTGAAACTGACGGCGTGGGCTCGCGTGGAAGGCACGTTTCGCATCGGTCAAACACCGACCGCCGATGTTGTCCTGTTGCTCGACTCTCAAAGAATTGACTCGCACGGCAACGACGTCCGGCACATTTCTTGCCGCTATCAAACCACCACCGGCGCGGCGGGGCGTTATGTCTTTGATCGCGTCTTTCCCGGACGAGCACGCATCGGCCGTGAGGTCAATCTGCAAATCGGCTCAACGAGTTCCGTGTCGTCGTCATCGCATGAAGTCACTGTCGAACTCGTTGCGGGCAAGACCAATGAACTCAACTTAGGCGGCAACGGTCGCTCGGTGATCGGACAACTCGCGGCACCGGCCGCCGCCGCTGAACTGATTCATTGGAGCTTCGGTCAGGTGACTCTTTCGGCGGACCTGCGCGAGCCGCCGTTGCCGCCGAACTTGGTCGGTGCCGCCGCCGATCCTGCGCTGCGGCCGCAGTGGGACAAGTGGCTCAAGTCCGCCGCCGGTCGAGCGTGGCAAACCGCCTACAACGGATACGTTGCGGAGTGTGAAAAGTCGTCTCGATTCATCACCAACGTCGCTCGCGATGGCTCATTCCAAATCGACGATGTCCCGACCGGAAAGTATGTGCTCACGCTCCGCTTCCACCGCGACGCTCCCGGCAACCTGCCCGACCGTCGCGTCACCGTGCCCCCCGCCGACGAAGAGCCTCTGAAGCCGGTGAAACTCGGAGTGCTGAAACTCGAATGAGGGGTCGCGCGTTCAAAATTCAAAACTGTCATGAATCGCGGCGAGTTTGTTGGCCGTCTGGTCGTTGCCATGACGGACAAGCCGGTCGAAGGAGCGACGATCGCTTGCGGGGCAGTCATCAACGACTCGTTGAAAGGCGGCGGAGCGAATGCCGTCACCTCGGCAATTCCTCGACTCGCTTCGGCATGGTCCCATAAGCGAGGTTATCACCCTCAATTCATCCGAGCCAACTCTGTCACCGAATCGGCCGTCAGCGCCACTATGCTGCGGTGATGAGTGAAAACCATTTGGAGCGGGATCATGATGACGGCAGCAGTTGGCTCAGACGCGGCGTTGTGGCAGTTGGTTTGTGGCGACGACCGGCGAGCGTTTGCCGAGCTGGTGGCGCGACATCAATCGGCGGTGGCGGCGGTCGCGTACAGCGCGTGTGGCGATTTGACGCTCAGCGAGGATATCGCTCAGGAAACCTTCTGGGCCGCGTGGCGAGAACGCGCGACGCTGTTGGAACCGACTCGGCTGCGGGCTTGGCTGTGCGGGATTGCTCGGAATCTGGCCAACAACGCGATGCGGAGAACGCGGCATTCGGAATCGCTCGACGCACAGACGGAGCCGTCGGGCGGCAAGCCCGAACCATCTGACGAAGCGGCCGCGCGCGAAGAGCAGACGCTGGTCTGGCAGGCGCTCGAAGAGATTCCCGAAACGTACCGCGAGCCGTTGATCTTGTTTCATCGCGAACATCAATCGGTGGCCGAGGTCGCGCGGACGCTCGAACTTTCCACCGATGCGGTGAAGCAGCGGTTGTCGCGCGGACGCGAGATCCTGCGCGAGCAAGTCGCGGAGTTGGTCGAGCGAACGTTGAAAGGGACTCGGCCGCGAACGGGGTTCACCGCAGCGGTCATGGCCGGCCTGACGGCTCTTTCGGTGGGGACGAAGTCCGCCATCGCGGGAGTTGGTGCAACAACGGTTGCGGCCGGCGCTGAATCAGCGGCGCTGAAAGGGACATCGGCTGCCGTGTTGGCCAGCGGTGTGAAGTCAGCCGGCACGATAGGACTGATGAGCGGTTTATTCGGAACGTTCATCGGCTTGGCGGGAGGCTGGTTCGGAACGTGGCTCCCGGCGCAGTTCGCGCCGACGAATCGCGAGCGGCAATATCTGTCGCGCGTGGGACGAAGAATGCTCATCGTCTCGGTGATCGCGGTGTTGCTGTTGTTGATCGCGGTCTGGCTGAGCATCTCAACGCCTGCGAGCGGGATGCGAATCGCCGCCGTCACGATCGGTTGGATGGTGCTGTTTCAAGCGTATGTCTGGACCGAGTGCTACTTCTCGTATCGCGCGTTACGGCGGATTCGAGCCGAGACGCCGACCGATTCCGATCGCAATACCGCTCCACTGGCCGTGGTCGCGCAGCGTGTGGCGAATCGCTGGGAAGGCCGAGTCTATCGCAGCTCGGCGACGTTCTTGGGTCTGCCGCTGATCGACATTTGCGTCAGCGATCCCGGCTCATCGTCATCCGGTTCGGCGACGACACCACGTCTGCGAGCGTGCGGTTGGATCGCGATCGGTGACCGAGCGGACGGCATCTTGCTGGCGATCGGTGGCGTGGCTCGCGGCTTCATCGCGATGGGTGGCATCGCCATCGGCTGCGTGAGTGGCGGTGGATTGTCGATCGGTCTCTGCTCAATCGGCGGTCTGGCCATCGGAGCCGTGGCGATGGGAGGACTCGGAATCGGCGGCCTCGCGTTCGGCGGCGGAGCCATCGGCTGGCAAGCCTGCGGCGGAGTCGCACTGGCGTGGGATGTCGCAGTCGGTGGAGCGGCAATTGCCCATCACGCCGCGGGTGGCGGAGCCGCAATCGCTCACGACATCGCCCACGGCGGAGCGGCCTCGGCACTGCACGCCAACGACGACGTCGCCAAAGCCTTCTTCGACGGACACTGGATGGTCGAATTGATGAACTGGCTGCAATCGCACAACACGCTGTTCGTCATCACGACGCTCATCGTGAGCCTGCTACCCACGTTGATCAGCACAAGTCTGATGTACCGCCGCAAACCGTCCGGGACGAATTCATGACCGTCATCCGCCTTCGAGGAATTACGACCTGTGATGACCGCCGCCGAGTTTCTGGAACAATGGCAGGAGTTCAACGAGTCGCCAAACTTCGTGCGTTATCAGCAGGGACTCATGGCATCGATTGGCGTGACGGAGGCCGATCAGCTTTTTTTGATTAAGGCTGGGCTTCTGGCAAGAATGCAGGCGATCGACCCAGTCGCTTTTTCGGACGACAACTACTGGCCGTGGCACTTCTCGATGTTGCACACGCCGACGTGATGAAGAACTCGCCAATCTCCGCATCGCACGACGAGGCGATTAGGAACGAGGCCGCATTCATTTTCTGATGAGCCGCAGCTTGGCGAGGTTCGCCAGATCACCACTTATTTGTCCGATGAATGCGCGGTAAACTGTCCGTGTGCCCGCAATGAGTCGCGAACTGTCGATCGGCGATAGATCACGCGCGGCTCACTTAACTGTTCGGCGACATCCAAGCCCATGCGTTCGTCGAACAGTAACCTAATCAAAGCCCCGAAGGTAATTCCATGAAAGCATTGCTTTGTTTATCTGTCCTGGTATTTTGGGACTCAGCAGCGACTAACCTTTCCGGCGCCGACTTGCCTTCGCTTGCTCCACAGTTGGAGCCACTTCGCCCGTTGCTCGACAAGACTTGGAAGGGCGAGTTCGAGAACAGCAAACCCGAAAAGCCGATCGTGGATGTCGCGCGGTGGGAGCGGGCGTTAAACGGAAAGGCTGTCCGCGTCCTGCATTCGGTGAATGATGGGGTCTACGGCGGGGAGACCATTTTCATTTGGGACGAAAAAAAGAAGGTTGTCACCTATCACTATTTCACAACTGCTGGCTTCATGACCGTAGGCAGCCTGAGCTTCAAGGACGGCAAACTGATCACGCACGAATTGGTCGCAGGCAGCGCGGGAGGGGTCACGGAAGTCCGGGGCACCAGCGAACTATTGCCGAGCGGAGCGTTGTACCTGAAGACAGAACAACTGAAAGACGGCGAGTGGCAGCCCGGACGTGAAGTAACTTATAAGCAGGATCCAGACGCAAAAGTCGTCTTCAAGTGAGGCTCGTCGAGAAGATATGGATACACAAATGCCGCCTAACACGAGCGTTCGGCAGCTCGGCTCTCCGCGTGATTCTTTCGGGGAAACCTACCGACAGAGGAAGAAGCGATGAACGCCCAGGAAGTCCTGGCGACGATCGAGAAGCAGATCCACCGCTCCCCGAACTGGGCGCGGTACGCGATGAACGGCGCGCTGATCTCGATCGGCGTCTTCAAGCCGACGCTCCGCAAACAGGCGATCGAGGCGGCCCAGCGCATCGGCAAGGTCGAGGTCGACCACGGCGACACGAACTGCAAGACGCCCGACGCGGTCCCTTACATCGAACAGGCGTCGAAGCGGAAGCGCTGCCCGTGACTTGGCCGGTTGCCACGGCTTGGCGAAGAAAACGTAGACCTCGTGTAACGCTGCCGGATTCTGAGCGTGTAGTCTGGTAGGAAACGACTATGACGCTCACTCCGACAACTCGTGCCAGCTTGCTGCTGCGGCTTCGCGATCCTGGAGATCACGACGCCTGGGTGAAGTTCGTATCGCTCTACGAGCCGGTGATTTACCGCGTCTTGCGGAGGACCGGCTTGCAGGATGCTGACGCGCTCGAAGTCTTGCAGGAGCTGTTTCTGGCGGTGAACAGGAACATTGAACGCTGGGAGCATGGGGCGGAACGTGGTTCATTTCGGGGTTGGTTGCGTCGAGTGACCCGCAACCTGGTCGTTTCCTGGGTCCGGCGTCAGAAACGACAAGTGACGACGTCGTCAGTTGATCTTGATGCGTTGCTGGAGTCGCAGCCAACGGTCGACAGTCCCGAAACGGATGAGTTTGATCGGGAACTTCGGCGGGCGCTGTTCCACCTGGCGTCGGAACGGGTCCGGACCGAAGTGCGCCCCCAGACGTGGCAGGCTTTTGGGGAAGTCGCCGTATCGGGCGTTTCGGTCGCTGACACCGCAATCAAACTTGGAATGACCGCCGGGGCGGTGCGGGTCGCCAAGTGTCGAATCATCGCGCGGCTTCGCGAAGTCGTCGCAGAAATGGAGAAGGCAACATGAACGGTCTGTGCTCACACGAACGGCTGGAACTCGCGCTCGCGGGAACGCTCAATGCCGACGAGGAATCGACGCTGCATCTGCATCTCGAAGACTGCGAGTTGTGTGCGGCGGAAATGGAGCGGCTTGCTGGCGGCGAGCAAGCGAGCCGCGAAATTGCGGCGATGCTGATTCCCGATGACCTGGACGATGCCGCGCCGCTGCGCGAGGAATGCTCCACCGCCGATTTCGTCGTCGATCACCTGGAACCGTCCGATGACCCGGCGGTCTTGGGGCGGCTGGGTGGTTATGACGTACTCGACATCATCGGCCGGGGCGGCATGGGTGTGGTGCTCAAGGGATTTGATCGCGAGCTCAAGCGGTTCGTGGCCATCAAGGCGCTGGCTCCACACCTCGCTCACAGTGCGCTGGCGAGAAAGCGGTTTGCCCGTGAGGCCCAAGCGGCGGCAGCGGTGGTCAACCTGCACGTCATTGCCATTCATCAGGTTCAACCCAACGGACAACTGCCGTTCCTGGTCATGCCGTTGCTGACCGGCGAATCGCTGGCGCAGCGGCTGAAAGCGCGTGGGACATTGGAGCTGAGGGAGATTCTCCGCATCGGGATGCAGGCAGCGGAAGGACTCGCGGCGGCTCACGGGCAGGGGTTGATCCATCGCGATGTCAAACCGGCGAACATCCTGCTCGAAAAAGGTGTGGAACGCGCGGTGCTGACGGATTTCGGTTTGGCGCGGGCCGCCGATGATGTTTCGATGACTCGCTGGGGAATCATCGCGGGGACTCCGGAATACATGTCGCCGGAGCAGGCTCGCGGTGAGGCGCTCGATGGCCGGTCGGATCTGTTCAGTCTCGGCTGCGTGCT
>CAYSHJ010000907.1:0-4996 GCA_964430385.1 uncultured Planctomycetaceae bacterium | reverse complement strand
AACGGCCGATCCAGGTGACGCGTGGGTCGCGTCTCAGCTTGTGAGTTTCCTCCCACTCTTGACGCAGTTCCGGATCGCTGTCCAGGTACTGCTGCAGCACCCGATCGGCATCCGGCAGCATGGAACGGAACTTCCAGGCGGCGAAGGGACGCCCGCTGCGGCCAATGCGTTTTTGCGAATAGAAAATGGGGCCGGGCGAACTCAGTCGGATGGCCGCCACGATGCCCAGGAGCAGGGGCGAGGCCATCAGCAGGATCGATACGGAGACGATGACATCCATAACGCGTTTCAAGAGTTCCCGCGAACCACAGTGGCGCGAGTTGGACAGCCACAGGCCGCAGACCAACCCGACCGTATGGGCTTGATCCCACAGGCCGCAATCGAATCGGCCCGAGGAAAGTAGCACTCGGTTGGGGATCGCATTGAGTTCGGCATCAATTTCAGGGTCGTAATTCCACGGTTCATCGCCATCGCTGCCGCCATTTCCGACGAGCACCCACGTCGCATTGTACTGCAGCGCGCAACTGAGTGCGTTTCGGACGTCGTACGCGGGGATTCCCTGTTCTTCCAATTTCTTCGAGGATGACCAGTAATCTTCACTCGAAAGCAGCACGGCAGCAGGTCGCAATCCACGATCGCGCATGAACTGCAGTCTTCGGAACAGCTCCTCGGCGATTTCCACATTGTCGTAAATCAACACAGGAGATCCCCACCAGGACCACCGGGAAGCGAGGCAGCGGGCCGTAAATCGAGCGGCGGGAAGAATGGGAACGGCCAGCAGCAGCATGATGAACGAAGAGGCCACAAAGAAGAGCCAGTTGGCGGAATTGGCCGCAATTCCAGCCCCCGCGAAAATACACAGGGTCGTCGCCGCCGACCGGACAAGTTGCCGGAACTCCACGACCGCACTAGTCCCGAGTGCCGGATACAGGCCAGCGAGTCGAGCGATCGGTGCGAGTAAGATCGAGGCGACTAGGGCGGTGCTTTGCGTGACAAGATCTCTCGGCAAACCACACAGCCGCTCGATGATCGCCGTCGTGAGTACCAGAAGCGCCCAAATCGTGACGAAGTCCGCAACCAGCAGCGGGATGGACGTGAGGAACGACTGCAGGAGGGTGCGGTTTGCAAGCTTTCTGGAACCGAGTTTGGCGACCGGGCTCAAGTGACAAGCCTTCGCGAGTGACTCGGCATGCGCTCGGTCAATCTTGAGCAGACGCTGGTACTTGACGAGCATAGGTGCGAGACTTTCCTGTCGCATCGCACTTGGTCGCGGCAACTCGATCGCGGGTTTCGGTAGGATATTCGTTGATTCTTTGGTCGTCATTTGGTCCGATCACATGTTTCGAACAATTTGGAATTTCGCAATCCAGACGCGGAGACTGGAGACACGACGGCGGCATTCGCCGCTGTTATCTGCTGCCCGCAATCTGTCCGCTGGTTGTCGTCTGATAGAGCCTTTGCTCCTTTGGAATGACCACCTCACTCATCATTACTCGCCAGGCCTGTGCCCAGTCCGTCGGCTTAGGACTGGTCCAAGAACAAGATTGTGTTGATCAGCCGGAACGCGCTAGCGTCCGGTTCAGTTGGAGACGCACAAACCGGACGCTAGCGCGTTCCGGCTGATTTTAGACAAATCACGGTGTTGTTCTTGGACAGGTTCTTAGTGAGCGGGCTCCGACCTTCGTCCCGCAAGCGGCTTGACGCCGTCGCTGACCAGCGGAACTGGCTCGACGGCTGTCTGATGAGCGAGATACCGCTGAAGCGTCTGGAACTTCGTGATCCGACAGACGAGTTCCGTATGAGAGGAGGTATTCAATTTCTTCATCAGCGATGCCTTGCGGAGCTCGATTGTTCGCTCGGAAAGGTCCAACTGCAACGAAATTGACTTGTTGGTCTGGCCGTCCAGTACGCACTGCAAAACGAGCCGCTCATTCCTGGTCAGGCTGCTGATGCGTACGCCAAACTCCCGGAGGAACTCAGACACTTCGCGGCACTCTTCCTCGAAAGCCGAAGGCGACCAATCCGCTGGCAGCTCGATCAGTCGAAACCCAATGCGAGTGGATCGGAGATGGCGCAGCAGGATCTGACGGGCTGCCGAACTGCCTCCATGGAGCAGTAACACCGGCTCGTGATCTGCTCGTTGTTCTGAGTGATTGGTGGTCATCACGCTTCTCGAACTGCCAAGCTACTCGATGGATTTCACTTTATAATATAATAATATAATCTTTAAGTTTGACCGAAGCCCGTTGTTGCAGAAAATACACAGCGGCGAATCGCCTTGTGTACACCGCCCACCAGCGAATCTCACCGTCGCCGCGACCGTCGTCACAAGTCAGCAGATCTTCGGGGAAGACATCGACTTCCTGAGCAAGAATCGGCATGCGACTGGCGCGTTCCGGCAAACAGGCAACAGATCATGTTCAGAGCCACGCCGAGGTTCCAAATGACGGGGCGAACTGAACGAACGTCAGATCGGCGCGCACTCCGTTCCTTCGGGTGCCATCCCGTGCCTTTCTTTGCCTTGGTGATGCTTCCATCATGCAGATCCTTCTGCTGCTCAACCGCCGGGTCAAATCCGACCCCCGCCTTCCGGCGGCATCATGCCGCTGGCAATCCAGGGATTCGATATGCATTCCGCACAAGCACGTGTTCCTGCCGAAGTTCCAAACCGGCCTCGTGACGCAGTATCCTCACTGCCTACAGACCTTAAAGACCGCTCCTACAGACCTTAAAGACCGCGTGGTAGCTGAATTCGCCATAATTCAAGGTTTCGATCGAAGTCGTCGCTGAATTCTTGCGAATTTGGCCGGGGCTAGCACAATCGGTGGTTTGGGTGAATTGGTGGATTAGTTCGGAGAACCGTTTTGGGTGGACGTGTACACCGGCATGCTGCGCTTTCCAAGAATTCTCAAATTACCCAGTCTGGAATGCAAGGAACTCACGGAAAAATATAGGCCCCGGAGAATTTTCCGTGACAGGCAGGCCGAGCCTGGCGATGTATAAATTCGAATCGCAATTTGTTTGTAACCACGAGATTGTGACGCGAGACCAAAAAAAGGAAGCTGCTTGGGATTTTGTTTTTCGTCTTGAAACAGACGTGGCCCACAAAGCGTCACTTAAGCACCGAACTTCGGCGCTTGTGAATCTGGTGGACATGCGACTTCGAGGAAAGTGCGGCTGCAGAGTTAGATCATCAAAATCAATGCTCGCGTAGAGAGGACGGTAATCGGACCTGCCTGATCTTGCTGGTGAGAATCTGACGATACCACAACCGCGTGGCTGCCGATCGAGGGATCACTTGTAGGCCCTACTTGGAAAGACCCCCAGCAACAGCGCGGCAAGTACTGGTGCGTGAACCGTTGGCAGTGGAACGGCAGCGATGCCAACCGTGAGCGATTGCAAAGCTGTCGCCGCCAGCCGAGCGAGATCCGGAGGTCCGTGCTGAGCCAGAATTGGATGTCAGACTCGACTCCCTCAAACCACCACGGTGCGGCACAAAAGACCACCAGTACGCCGACCCGGGCGATGGCTGTCAGCAGCCCGTTGAGGACACGTGCCGAGCTTCCCACAGAGGTTAACCAGCTGTGCCTGGGACGGTCCAGAGAGAACTTTAGCCAGTGGGAAGAAGGCAACATTTCGCTCTCCAGCGCACGTTCGCAATTCTGATTGTCACCTCCGCTGACCGGTTCCCACCTGCTCTGACCTCCCTCATGCCGAGCAGGCTCTCAGACAAAACGTTGCAGTCGAGATGACCTAGTCCGCTGTACACGGGCTAGCCGGATTGTCGTCGTCGCAGTGGTCGTGGTCGTCGTTAGTTTTTATTGGTTATTGGTTGAGTTTTTGTTGGTGCTGGCTTTGTTGGTGCTGGCTTTGTTGGTGTTGGCTGCGCCTCTGGTGGGAACAGGGCTGCTCGCGACACTGACAAGGCCGCTCATTCCGAGCGTTGCAAACACGAGGGCGGCTGTGATTACGGAAAACCAAGCGGAGAAATTCGAGTCCTTCCTTTCGCTCCTCTCAAAGAGCGAGTGGACAATTCTTGTTTGTCTTTGCGACCCGGTAACTCTCAACATGGGGCGACTCTGCCAGTTCAAGTCGATCCAAACACTCCATCTTTCCTCATTTTGCGACGGCGTAGTAAACAACGATCGTTGACGGAATGCAATTCAGACGCTTAAAGAAGGAGCGAATTCGATGAAATGTGTGAACATCGGTAAAGTATATTGCGGCGAAGTCGCAAAAAAGATGTCTCGCTTCGCGAGTCAGAATGTGGCGTTGTCGTGAGGGGTTGGTGTTGAAGAGAAGAGAGCGTGGGCACGGGGTACAGGTAAGCGCCCCCACAGCCAGTCTTGACGGTTCGAGTAATTTGACGGGGTTGTTGAATCACAACTCTTTCAAGTTGGAGGCGTCATGGCACGGAGCGTCGATGTGCGGAAGGTGGCGGAATGGGAGGCGCGGTTCGAGCGGTTTCAGAGGGTGGGGAAGTCGGTGACGTGGTTTTGTCGCAGGGAAGGGGTTTCCGTACCGTCGTTTTATCAGTGGCGGAAAAAGCTGTCTTCGCGGTCGGCGTGTGGGTCGTCGGCGACTGACCAGCGTGGGGTGTTTGCTCCGGTGCGATTGGTGGGTGCGGCCAGCTTGACCGTTCGGTTGCCGGGTGGGACGCGGCTGGAGATTCCGTTGGGCGATCCCCGGGCGTTGACGCTGGTGATCGAAGCGTTGATGCGTGCGGATGGGGAGCGCGCGGGACGCAGCGACGCCGAGCGGGCGGGAGGTGCGGCATGCTGAGTTTGGCTCACAACGCGCGGATCTTTTTGCATCTGCCGGCGACGGATCTGCGGCAGAGTTTTGATGGCCTGGGTGGGTTGGTGCGGTCGGCGTTTGGAGGCGATCCGCGGGACGGGAGTTGGTATTTGTTTTTCAACAAGCGTCGCGATCGCGTGAAGGTGTTGTACTGGGATCGGGACGGGTTGGCGTTGTGGTACAAGCGGCTGGAATCTGG